>NZ_BCPP01000533.1:0-4922 GCF_016586125.1 Burkholderia sp. E168m23 | reverse complement strand
GAACGGAAAGCGGTTTGCGTCATGACGAAGGGTCCTGCATCAAGGTAAGGCGAACAGAAGAAAGCGATCGATGCCGCACGGGGGCGGGACGGTGCTTCGCGAGCGGCGGCCGCACGTGATGTGCGGCACGGCCGGAGGCGATGGCGCGGGCGAGCGTGGCGGCCGAAGCCGTCAGCGAGTGGTTGTCCGCATACCTCGTAGCCGTTGCGCCTGCAACCGTTGCGCCCGCAGCCGGTATGCCCGCGTCCGGTACGACGGCGAACGGCACGGCAAGCCGCGACGGCCGGTGCGTGCGGGCGACGACGGGCTGCGTCATCGCTCTGCATGCACGCAGGCGCCCGGCCCGGCACAAGGCCGAACGGGGAATCGCGAAGCGGATGCGGTTGCCGCGTTTCATCTGTCTAGCGTGCCTCGATGCGGGCCGTCACGCGGCCTGCCAGTACGCGTCGAGGCGCGCGTACAGTGCGTCGCGCTGCGCCGGTTCGATGAACGACGCCTCGAAGCCGTTGCGGATCACCGCATGGACTTCGGCATCCGTGAGTTGCAGCCCTTCGGCCGTCGCGAAGTAGTTTTCATTGACGTAGCCGCCGAAATAGGCCGGATCGTCGGAGTTGATCGTCACCGCCACGCCGCGATCGAGCAGCGCCTTCAGCGTGTGCTTCGCCATGTCGTCGAACACGCACAGCTTCAGGTTCGACAGCGGGCACACGGTGAGCGCCGTGCGCGTTTTCGCGAGACGCTCGACGAGCGCCGCATCCTCGATGCTGCGCACGCCGTGGTCGATCCGGTCGACCTTCAGCACGTCGAGCGCTTCGTAGATGTAGGCGGGCGGGCCTTCCTCGCCCGCGTGCGCGACGAGCTTCAGCCCGAGTGCGCGCGCCTTTTCGAACACGCGTGCGAACTTCGTCGGCGGATGGCCGAGCTCGGACGAATCGAGCCCCACGCCGATCAGGCGATGACGATAGCGTTCGAACAGCGGCAACGCGGATTCGAACGTCGCGAGCGCGTCTTCTTCGGACAGGTGGCGCAGGAAACACAGAATCAGCTTGCTCGACAGCCCGCGCGCTTCGGCATCGGCGAGTGCGCGCTCGATGCCCGCGACGACCGTCTCGATCGGCACGCCGCGCTCGGTGTGCGTCTGCGGGTCGAAGAACAGTTCGGTGTGGACGACGTTGTCGGCGAGCGCGCGCTCGCAGTACGCGGCCGTCATGTCGTAGAAATCCTGCTCGGTGAGCAGCACGCTCGCGCCGGCGTAGTAGATGTCGAGGAACGATTGCAGGTCGGTGAACGCGTACGCGGCGCGCAGCGCGTCGATCGAGTCGTACGCGAGCTTCACGCCGTTGCGCTGCGCGAGCGCGAAGATCAGCTCGGGCTCGAGCGAGCCTTCGATATGGATGTGCAGCTCCGCTTTCGGCGCACGGGCAATCTTGTCCTTGAATGTCGGGGTCATGGCGTCGTTCTTGGTCGGTCAGTAAGTGGGGGAAGCCTGCGCGGACGCATTCGCCTCGACGGCCTGCAGCAACTGCGCGGCCACCGAGATCGCGATCACTTCGGGCGCCTTGTCGATGATGCCTTCGACACCGATCGGGCAGCGCATCCGCGCGACCTGGGCCGGGTCGATGCCGATCGCGGCGAGGCGATGATCGAACTGCACGCGTTTCGTGCGCGAGCCGGTCATCCCGAAGTAGGCATAGTCGCCGCGTCGCAGGATGCGCTCGGCCAGCACGAAATCGAGTGCGTGGTCATGCGTCATCACGACGAAGTAGGACTGCGGCGGCGCCGCGTCGACCGCGTCCGCCGGGGAGGCGGCCGCGTCGATCGCGAGGTTGCCGATGCCGGCGAGCGCGTCGGCCGGCGGGAACACCGCATCGGGCCCGTCGATCCAGCGCACGTGGCACGGCAGCGTCGCCAGCACCTTCACGAGCGCGGTGCCGATGTGCCCCGCGCCGAACAGCACGACGGGGAACGCATACGGCGCGATCGTTTCGGTCATCAGCGATACGCCGCCGGTTTCCCACAGCAGGCAGTCGGCGCGTGCGGCTTCCGATTCGGGCTCGCTCAACAGCGGCGCGCCCGGCGAGGGGCCGAATGATACGCTACGCACGGTCGCGGCGCCGGCCGCCACGCGCTTCGCGAGCGACATGATCCAGCCGAGGTCGCCGACGTCGAGCCGCTCGAACGCGAGCACCACGGCGCCGCCGCAGCACTGGCCGAGGCTCGGGCCGAGCGCGAGCCGCTCGAGCCGGCGTGCGTGCGGCACGTGCGCGCCGTCCTTCAGCAGATGCCGCGCGATCTCGATCGCCTTCCACTCCAGATGACCGCCGCCGATCGTATGGCGGGCCGTGTCGCGCGTGACGAGCATCTTGGTGCCGGCTTCGCGCGGCGCGGAGCCGTCGGTGTGCGCGACCGTCACGAGCACGGCCGCTTCGCCGTGCGCGAGCAGTTGCTGCAGATCGCCGAGCCAGGCTTCCATCAGCACGCTCCGTTCGGGACGACGCGGCACGACACGCGGCGCGCGCTGGCGGGCGCGGCGGCAACGAGGACGGACGGGAGCCGGGCCGGCCGGCTGCACGGCCGAGGCCATGCGGCGGCCGCGGACTGACGGCGTGCGCGAACGGCGCCGCCGGACGCGCGGACGCCATGAGGGTGACGGATGCGGATGGTTTGCGTTGTCATGATGAATCCAGTCGACATTGCGGATCGGGCGCGCGTTACGCAGGGAGCGGTGAAACCGCCTCGCCACGCGCACGTAGATCGCCATCCAGTCCCGAAGATAGCACCGCCACGCGGCGGGAACATGGCCGGGCGGTGATCCGGGCTATCAGGCGGCGATCATGTCGATCATAGGCCGGCCGCGCGGGATCGGGGGACCGATGCATGCACATCGGGCCCAAACGTACGCGTGACGGGGCGGGAGCACGGCGATCGCGCGATGCGCGCGGGCCCGGAAATCCGGGTGGCGGCAGGGTAGGTGTTTACGTGCGGCGACCGGCCAGGGCCGGCGCAGGCGTTGGCCGGAGCCGCGTGACGATTCGCTCGCCGGCGGCGCGTGGCCCGTGCGGTCGAGCCGCGCCGCCGGTTTTGCGGCCGGCAACGCGGCTGGCCGATCAGCTCGCCAGCTTGCGGCGATGACGCCAGAGGCTCGCGACGACCGCGACCAGGATCACGGCGAAGCCGATCAGCGCCCAGCCGGGCAGCAGGATGCCGAAAATCGGCGGGTAGACGGTCTCGCACAGCCCGGCGACCTTGAACATGCCGGGGAACCACTGCGCGGGCGGCAGGCTGTCGACGATCGGCTGCAGCGTGTCGAAGCCGCAGCTGAAGCCCGGATTCATCTGGATCGACAGGTGCCGTGCGGCCGTGCCGACACCGCCGGCCGCGGCGATCGCGATCAGCAGTTCGAGCACCCAGACGCCGCGCCAGTTGCGGATACCGGCGGCCAGGAACGCGAAGATCCCGATCGCGCAGAAGAAGTAGCGCTGGATGATGCACAGCGGGCACGGGTCTTCGTTCTTCACGTACTGCAGATACAGCGCACCGGCCAGCAGGGCGATGCACACCCATCCGAGCAGCATCAGCAGGCGGCGTTCGCGGCGTAGTGCAAGCGTGTAGTCGTTCATGTCGGCGGGGTTCCTCGTCGGTCGGTCCGGAAAACAATCGCGCGATTTTAGCGCGAACGGTCTGGCACGAAACTGACAGCGCGCGTGCGGCACCCTGCCGCACGCGGGCGCGGCCCGCCGCCGATCCGGCTTGCCATCGGCTCGCGCGGTCAGCGGATCGTGTTCAGCACGGCCTCGACCGACTGGCCGATCGCGAGCAGCGCGTCGTCGCGATGCGGCGCCGCCGCGAGCATCAGGCCGACCGGCGCCGCGTCG
Organism: Burkholderia sp. E168m23; assembly: GCF_016586125.1. Classification (NCBI taxonomy): domain Bacteria; kingdom Pseudomonadati; phylum Pseudomonadota; class Betaproteobacteria; order Burkholderiales; family Burkholderiaceae; genus Burkholderia; species Burkholderia sp. E168m23. The sequence goes on along the minus strand of NZ_BCPP01000533.1, from coordinate 1,047 downwards.
CGCGGATGGCACGGCAGCGACAGCCCGCACGCATCGAGGAAGTTGAACGCGCTCGGGTTGCGCAGGATCAGCGCGTTGGTGCGCGTGAACGCGTCGTCGTCCGTTTCGAGTTCGGCGATGCGCGGCGGCACGACCGGCACCGTCGGCGCGACGAGCGCATCGAAGCGCGACCAGACCGTGTGCGCGGCTTCGTCGAGCATCGCGGCGCGTGCGGCGAGCAGATCGAGATAGTCGGCCGCGCTCGCCGGTTCGCCCTTCAGGATGCGCGTCAGCACGCGCGGGTCGTACTGGTCGCGATGCGTGGCGAGCAGCGGACGATGCCACGCGTACGCCTCGATCGGCGAGAAGCCGAAACGGTTGATCTCCGGCAGCCGGTCGAGCGCGGGGAAGCGCACTTCGGTGACGATCGCGCCGGCGGCTTCGAGATGCTTGAGCGCGGTGTCGAGCGCGGCCGCGACGTCGGCATCGACGCCGTCCGTCACGTAGTTCGTCAGCACGCCGAGCCGTACGCCTTCGAGCGGCCGGGCGGCCGGCACGTGCGGCTCGAGCCCCGCCAGCATCCGGTCGACCAGTGCGCAGCACGCGACCGTCAGGCCGATCGGGCCGAACGAGTCGAGCGTCGTCGACAGCGGTACGCCGCCTTGCGTCGGAATTCGGCTCGCGGTCGGCTTGAAGCCCGTCAGCCCGCACAGCGCGGCCGGAATGCGGATCGAGCCGCCGGTGTCGGTGCCGAGCGCGACGGCGGCCATCCCGTCGGCGACCGACGCGGCCGCCCCCGACGACGAGCCGCCCGAAATCCGCGCGTCGCCCGGCACGTCGCGGTGGTACGGCGAGCGCGGGTTGCCGAAGTGCGGATTCAGCCCGAGCCCGGAGAACGCGAACTCGCTCATGTTGGTGCGGCCGACCAGCACCGCGCCCGCCCGCTTGAGCCGCGCGACCGCGACCGCATCGGTGCGCGCGGCCGGCGCGCCGTCGAGCACGCGCGACCCCGCGCGCGTGACCTGGCCCGCGACGTCGAACAGGTCCTTGACCGACACCGGAATGCCC
>NZ_BCPP01000532.1:0-4923 GCF_016586125.1 Burkholderia sp. E168m23 | reverse complement strand
GGTGAGGAACGGGCCGCCGCCGACCCGCGTCGCATACGCCTTCGTGACACCCAGCACGTGGCCGAGCTTCGCCGCACCGAGCCCGGTGCCGGCGGCCGCGGCCGATGCCACGGTGCCCGACGACGTCACGAACGGGTACGTGCCCCAGTCGATGTCCAGCATCACGGCCTGCGAACCCTCGAACAGGATGCGCTCGCCGCGATCGGTCGCGTCGTTGAGGTCGGCCCAGACCGGACGCACGAACGGCAGGATTTTCGGTGCGAGCGCGACCAGCGTCGCCAGCATCGCGTCGCGATCGTACTCGTCGAGCCCCAGGCCGCGGAACCACGCGTTGTGATGGTCGACGAGCACGTCGAGTTTGGCGGCGAGCCCGTCCGGTTCCGCGAGATCGCCGACGCGCAGCCCGCGACGCCCGACCTTGTCCTCGTAGGCCGGCCCGATCCCGCGCAGCGTGGTGCCGATCGGTTCGCGGCGCAAACGCTCCTGCGCCTCATCGATCGCACGGTGAATCGGCAGCACCAGCGTCGCGTTCTCGGCGATCGACAGGTTGTCCGGCGTCACCGGCAGCCCGAGCTCGGCCATCCGCCCGATTTCCGCGAGCAGCGCTTCGGGGTCGAGCGCCACGCCGTTGCCGATCACGCCACGCTTGCCGCGCACGATGCCGCTCGGCAGCAGCGCGAGCTTGTACGTGTTGCCGCCGACGACCAGCGTGTGGCCCGCGTTGTGACCGCCGTTGTAGCGTGCGACGAGATCGGCCTGCGCCGCCAGCCAGTCCACGACGCGCCCCTTGCCTTCGTCGCCCCATTGGGCGCCCACTACCACCACGTTCGGCATGCTCCGTACTCCATGTGAGAAATTCAGACACTGGTTCGGCCAGGTCGGCCGTTTGTGTGCCATATTGGCGGAGCCGGATCACCCGATCAAACGATTAAACCTGAACCATCGTGTGAGTAAATTTCACGCGAAACGATGCAATGGCCCGACGACTCCCTCCATTGAATTCGCTGCGCGCGTTCGAAGCCGCCGCGCGGCTCGGCAGCTTCACGCTGGCCGCGGACGAGCTGTGCGTGACGCACGGCGCGATCAGCCGGCATGTGCAGCAACTGGAAGCATGGCTTGGCCGGCCGCTGTTCGAACGCCACAACCGGCGCGTCGAACTGACCGCGGCCGGCCGCGCGTACCTCGCCGAGGTCGGCGCTTCGTTCGACCGGATCGCGCTCGCCACCGCACAGCATTTCGGCCACGCACAGCAGCGCGTGCTGCGCGTCAGTGCACCCGCGACGTTCTCGCTGCGCTGGCTCGTCCCGAAGCTGTCGTCGTTCCAGGTCGCGCATCCGGCCATCGAGGTGCGGCTGTCGACGTCGAACGAGCCGATCGACAAGTTGCGCGACAAGGTCGACCTGATCGTTCGCGGCGGCCCGCAGGCCATCGACGGGTACGTCGCGGAGGAATTCCTGTCCGAAGTCCGGCTGCCGGTGTGTGCGCCGAAGTTGCTGGAGGGCCGGTCGCTGGATACACCCGCCGATCTCGCCGGCTTCACGCTGCTGCACGCGGCAACCTATCCGGGCATGTGGCCGGAGTGGCTCGCGGCGGCCGGGCATCCGAACCTCGTGCCGCGGCACTCGCTCACCCTCGAGCATTTCTACCTGACGCTGCAAGGCGCGCTCGACGGGCTCGGCGTCGCGATGGGGCCGATCGCGCTCGTCGCCGACGACATCGCCGAAGGCCGGCTCGTGCAGCCGTTCAGCGAACCGGCGCTGCCGCCATGGCGCTACTTCACGTATGTGGCGTCCGCACGGGCGGACGATGACGCCGTACGCGCGTTCAAGGACTGGCTGAAGGCAACGGGAAGGGCGACTGTGTAGGGTGGGTGGCGCTCACCACCCCTGCCTGCGTGTTGTACATTTTCAATATGAGCAGGATTCCGAATCAAATTGGATAAACCTGCGGAACGTGTTTGCCTTCGTGCATCGCATGATTGCGACGCACGAAGGCAAGCCGCGGACGGAGCCATGGCTTGCCGCCGGACAACGCTTACTGGCTGGCTGCGCCGGCCTTCTTCTCCGCGTTCTGCAGATTCTGCGGATAGTTCGGATCATTGGCCGCCGGCTTGTAACCGGCGTCTTCGAGTTTCTTCAGCTCGGCGTTGTTCTTCGCACGCGCGGCCTTGTGTTCGGCCTTGCGTTTGGCCCTGGCCGCCTTGCGTGCTTCGCTCTTCGCGGCCTTGGCGTCCTGTGCTGCCGGTGCAGCCGGTGCGCTGGCGGTTTCCTGCGCAAAAACCGGAACGGCCGAGCCGAACAGGAAAGCGGCTGCGGTAGCAGCCAACGTGAGTTTTCTGATCTGGATTCGCATCGCTGAACTCTCTTTTTTGATGACCATCACGGTTTGAAAAACCATCGAGATACCGCCCCTGCCCTGATCGGTCGTCATGTCGCGATCAGGACCTGTGCATCATAACCGTGTCGCAAGAATTGTGGCGTCAACGTGCTGACGGAATTGGGGATATACGTATGGGAGACAACGTAGGTCCTGCGCTCGATGACGGAAATCGCGGTACGCGATACGGCGCGAGGCCCCGATGGCTGTTTCACGGGTGGTGATACCGATACGCCGATACGCGACGTGGGTATCGTCGTGCTTGCGCGATCACCGCAGCGGCAGTCGATCCACACGTCACGACATCGTTCGATGCGGCTCGAGCGACGGTTCCTCCCATAAACGACCACGATTCGCTTCGTCGACGATCAAGACGATTACGTTGCGTCGTTTCGGCGTGCGGCGATTCGTCCGGCAACCGTTGCCACCTCGTGATGCAAAAGGTTACCTGTGGAGACAAGGCTCTCTGTCGATGGACAGGTCTGACGAAAAAGGCCGGCTAGTGCGAGCGGTGAAGACGTCGGCTCGATTGGTTGCACGCATGCGCTACAACCCGACATGAGCGATCAGCGCGCGTCCGGTGGAGATACATATGGAGCGAAGGCTTGTCCGTCGATGCGGCCGTGCTTGCCGACGCGTCGGGCGTCACATATCGATGCCGATCGTTTCTTGTTTGCTCCCATCGAGAGTGCCTTATGTGGACGGAGCGGCGATCTGCACAGCTTGCTTATACCTGTACCTTATCCGATCGGTGAGCTTTTCCGGGATTCCGCTTCGGGGGAAAGGTGAGCAGGTTCGGGAGCATCGTGGAAATCGGTTGCGGTGAGCTTCGGCACCGACGGCATCTTCACGTTGGGTGGCAACGATATCGATGAAGTGTGCCAAGTCGTCCCAAGGGGCACACTGTGCGATGGCTTTTCGGCATCCGGTCTGCTTTTCGGGCCGTGGTATGAGTCCCTCGTTGCCTGCAGCGGCCACAGCAAAACTTCCCGGCCGTGGTTTAAAGGTAGAAAAACAGACGGGGCGTGGGGATGAAAAACAGCCCGGCGCGGATTCCTCCGGGCACAGTCCACAGGCTAAATTTGGCGAGCAGCGTCACAGGCGATCGACAATAATTTGTCCGTAGACGAGGCCGTGCGAGTACAAAAAACCATTCGCGGGCAGTCCCGGATGATTTCGAACTGCTGTGAAGGAAAGCGAACGATCCGTTCGGCTGGTCGATCACAGGCGGCAGGAGGGTCACGCGGCCCGTTTTCGGGTCCCATAAACGGGAACCTCTACGTCGAATCCAGGGATTTCCTCCCATAAGTTTCTACGTTTCGGTGCTTGTGAGTGGGTACTCACCTCCTCGGAATGCCTTGCCACGCCTGAAGCCTTTCAGGAACGGCGGGTCAAACAGGGCCAAAGGGAGCGTGGAGGGGAAATCTGGGCGGTTGGCTTCCCATAGACGACTCCCATTGGTAGCGGTTTATGGGGTTCGTCTTTCTGTGCAAGCACACGTGTGTTTACATCTTTGGTAAACCACGTTTACTTCTTTAACTACTTTTAGACGGCTCACAGCCTTGCCTGGCATGGGTTTGAGCGGTGTTCGGTACCCATTTATGGGAGCACAGGTGGAAGGGTTTGGGGCTTCAGGTCTGTGGATTTGGGGTTTGGGGTACCGGGTTGTGGGAAATCAGGGTTGTGGATATGGGGCGAACGTATCCGGTTATGGGAAATCGACCGTCAATCGCGTGAGGTAGTCGTCTATGGGAACGCATGGAGGTAGCCTTTTATGGGGCGCTTTTTTGCGTCGATAGTCGAATCGATGCACAGAGATTTTCTTCGGGTAGCCGGTTATGGGGCATTTCAAAGGTACCCATGTATGGGAGCTGGTTTCGATCGATTCGCTGTCCTTCGCTCAACAGTCCTATAAAGCTTTCCCATAGACAGGAGCGGGGCTCCGGACAGGTTACCTTTTATGGGGAAATCGGAAGGTTGCCTTTTATGGGAGCGATTTCTCCCTTCGGGCCGGAAAGCAATGCGGTTGACGACGCTGACAGGTACCCTCGTATGGGAACCGACAAAGGTAGCAAGTTATGGGAGAAATCGCGGCCGTATTGCAGGGCACCACGTATCCCTCTTGCGATCTCGATTCCATTCGTTTTCCCCCATGGATGGGTACCTTCGTGGTGGCAAATCTTGTGCCGGGTTTCGCGACGCGGGCGGGAAAGGTAGCGGCTTTTGGGAGGAATTTTGATCAACAGGTAGACGGATATGGGGCTCGGCGCAAATCGTTGAAACAAGGTTTTTCCTTCCATATCTGATACTTAGACAAGATAGTGAAAGTGATGCTAGAGCAAGGACGTTGCTCCGTGGCGCGAAAAGGTATAAAGTCCGCTCTCAATAAGGCAACCTTACCCGGACACCACGATGCCGCGCAAGCCCGCAAGCAAAGGCTCAGACAAACAGGTTTCGCTGTTTCAGACCCCCGAGCCGCCCGACTTGCTGCGCAAGGCGGTCCAGGCGATTCATATCGCGCCGAAGTCCGGCAAGATCGGTCTGCAG
>NZ_BCPP01000531.1:0-4923 GCF_016586125.1 Burkholderia sp. E168m23 | reverse complement strand
CACGAACGCTTCCGATGAAGCCGGCAGCAGGTTGCGGAACGCGCCGCCGTCGCTGTCGATCACGTCGACCATCTTCGCGATCATTTCCTCCGGGTCGTGCTGTTCGAGCGGGAACGCCAGCCGCTCGGGCGTCACGGTATGCACGGCCGGATCGTGCCAGCGCCGCGTCGTTTCCATCATCCGGTCGTTGAAGCCGGTGCGGTACGGGCCCGGGTTCACGACCGCGACGCGGATGCCGTGCGGCGCCAGCTCCGCGTGCATCGCCTCGGCCACCGATTCGATTGCGTGCTTCGACGCGCAGTACGCGCCGGTGAACGGCCCCGTGATCAACCCCGCGATCGACGACACGAACACGATCTTGCCGTGCTTGCGCGCGAGCATCCCGCGTGCGATCTGCTGCGTGAGTTCGAGCGGCCCGAACACGTTCACGTCGAACAGCTCGCGGACGATCTCGACCGGCAGGTCGACGAGCGCGCCGGCTTCGCCGACGCCTGCGTTGTTCACGAGCACGTCGACGTCGAGTTCGGCGGCGCGCGCGCGATCGTAGGCCGACGTGACGTCGAGCTTCACCGCGCGCAACGCGGTGCCGCGCTGCGCGGCGGCGTCCGTCAGTGCGTCGATCTCGACGGCCGTGCGTACGCCGGCCGTCACGTCGTGGCCGCGTTCGGCGAGCCGCAGCGCGACTTCGCGGCCGAAGCCGGTGCCCGCGCCGGTGATGAGGATGCGTTTCCGTGTCATGTGCTTACCTTGTGGAGTGAAGGGTTGCCTGAAAAAGGTCGCGGCAGTGCCGCGCGATCGCGGTGTCTTCGTCGACGCTGCCGCCCGAGACGCCGATCGCGCCGACGCAGCGCCCGTCGCCGTCGACGAGCGGCTCGCCGCCGCCGAACGTGACGAGCCCGCCGTGACTGTGTTCGATGCCGCGCAGCGGACCGTCGCCCGACATCGCGCCGAGCGCACCGGTCGACGCGCGAAAGCGCACCGCCGTCAGCGCCTTGCGCTGCGCGAGATCGATCGCGCCGAGAAAACAGTCGTCGGTACGCACGAACGCGAGCAGGTTCGCGCCGGCATCGACGACGGCGATCGCGACGCCGGCCACTTGCAGCGATGCGGCCTGCGCGAGCGCCGCGTCGACCGTGCGGCGGGCGACGGCGAGCGGCAGCGGGAGTGCGGCGGTGAGCGGGTTCATGCGAGGCTCCGAGGGGACGACAGCGCCAGTGTAGGCAGTTGCGGTATATGGGAGAATCCGCATTCCGCTCGAAGCAGTTTCAAGTTTTTTTAATGATGGACAGACGATGAGCAGACGCGATCCGATGGCCGGGCTGCACGTGTTCATGACCGTCGCGACGGCCGGCAACTTCACGCGGGCCGCGGCCGCGCTGGGCCTGACGCCGGCGGCCGTTAGCCTGGCGATCGGGCAACTCGAGGGCGAACTCAACGTGAAGCTGTTCAACCGCAGCACGCGCGGCGTGAGCCTCACCGAGGCCGGCCAGCGCTACTGGCGGCAGACCGAACCCGCTTACCGGCAGGTCATGCAGGCACGCGACGAACTGAAGGATGCGCGCAGCGAGCCGAACGGGCTGCTGCGCGTGACCGCGCTGCCGCTCGCGCGCTTGCTCGTGATCGCGCCGGTGCTCGCCACGTTCCGCGAGCGCTATCCGAAAGTCCGGCTCGAAATCCGCTACGACAACGAACTCGTCGACATCGCGAAGGATGGCTTCGACGCGGGGATTCGCCTGGCCGACCGATTGCAGCCTGGCATGATCGGCGTGCGGATCGCGCCGGCGCTGACGTGTGCGCTGGTCGCGTCGCCGGCCTATCTTGCGCGGCACGGCACGCCCGAGTCGATCGCCGCGCTCGGGCGGCATGCGTGCATCCGTTTCCGGTTTGCGGAGAGCGGACGCCTGCATAAATGGCTGCTGCACGACGGGCGCCGCGACGTCGATCTCGATCCGGACGGCGTGTTCGTGACGAACGACGACGATGCGGTGATCGACGCAGCGCGCGTCGGTGTCGGCATCGCGTTCGCGTTCGTGCGCGAGCGGATCGAGCAGGATCTGCACGACGGCACGCTCGTCGAAGTGCTGCCCGGCGCGTGCCGGACCCTGCCGCCGATGTGGCTGTATTACGTGAACCGCAAGCACGTGCCGGCCAAGCTGCGCGCGTTCATCGACGTGCTGCGCGAGCGCGAAGGCGCGGGCGCGGACGTCGCGTAATCGCATCGGCTCGGGTCACTGCAGCAATGGATTGGGCGGTGCATGATGGCGGCTCCAGCCACGAAGCCATGGAGTTGCGTGATGACGGCATTCCCGTATTTCCCGATTCGAACCCTTTTGATTGCCACGGCGCTGGGTGCTGTCGCGATCGGTAGCGCGCCCGCCGTCGGCCAGACGTCGACGTCGACCGTGCCGGCCGGCTCGGCGGCGGCGACTCCCGACAACGCGATACTGCTGACGGTTTTCCTGAAACACGACCAGTCCCGCCCGCTCGCCGAGCTGAACGCGCAACTCGCGAAGCAGGGTTTCTACAAGGCGTTTCCGCCGCCGGGCGTCGAGGTCGTGAGCTGGACCGTGACGATGGGGATCGGGCAGATCGTCGTGCTGCGACTGCCGGCGTCGCGGCTGCGCGAGGTCAATCGCGTGCTCGAGGATACGGCGTGGGGCGCGTACCGGACAGAGTTCTATCCGAATTACGACTACAAGGCGATCGGTTTGGGGGAGCATGAACGGGCGAAGTGACGCGTAGTGGCGTATTTCCGTACCGGTGGCGCGCCGGAATGAACGCGCCGAATCAACTCGCGGCCATTCCGAAATGCGCCGCGCCGTCGCGTTTTCGTCCTCGCCCGCCGGGCCCGGCGCGGCAAATTCCGCCCAAATGCATCACAAGTCATTCATCCGATGAAAAAAACGCCCCGGTTCCCGGTATGATGCGCACCTTGCGTTCGTGGGACGCCCTGTTTCTTTATGCGTTTTTGATGCGCGAGAAACCACAAATCCGCACAAAGGCGACGTGAAAGATTCTGTAATATAAGTTCCGTATACTCGTAAGTTCTGATCCAGGCGCCTCGAGTCCGTCTTCGGCCGGCCGCCCATGCAGAACAACCAGATACGTCGCCGCCCGGCCAGCCCGCGCCGCGACACGCTATGCACCACCACTGAACACGTTATGTCTTCCCGCCACCCTGGTTCGCCCGGCCGTGCCGAGGCGGTGATCGTCCGTGCCCGGGCGCTGATCCGCAACGAGCGCGTACTGTCGCCGCTGCTCGCGCTCGGCATCGGCCTGCTGCTGATCGTGGTTTTCCAGCATCTGTCGGAATCCGTCGACTATCGGTCGGTGATTCGCCAGTTGCGTCACATGTCCGTCGGCGAGTGGGGCGCGTCGCTGGCCGCGACGGCCCTCAGCTATCTCGCGCTCGTCGCCCGCGATGCGGTCGGCCTGCGTTATGTCGCGGCCAGGGTGCCGCGCGTCGCGCTGTGGATCGGCGCGATTGCCGGTTCCGCGCTCGGCAACGCGACCGGCTTCGGCGCGCTGACGGGCGGCGCGGTGCGTGCTCGCGTGTACGGCGTGTCGGGCGTCACGCCCGCCCAGATCGGCCGGATGACGGTGTTCACGAGCGGCACGCTGGCGCTCGCGATGGTGTTGATGACGGCGGTCGGCATGGTCTGCGTGCCGGAGGCGCTCGCCGCGATGCTGCACGTCGCGCCCGGCGTGCTCACGTGGACGGGCGCGGCACTGCTCGTCGCGCTCGCCGCGCTGGTCGTGCTGTGCGGCAACACCGCGCGCCCGGTCGTCACGCGCTTCAAATGGCTGTCGTTCGACGTGCCGGCGCGGCGCGATCTCGTTGCACAGGTCGTCTATGCGGTGCTCGACGTCGTTGCCGCGGGCCTGACGCTGTGGGTGTTGCTGCCGGCGGCTCCCGTCGGCTTCCCGACCTTCATCACCGTTTATGCAGCCGCGTTGCTGCTCGGGATGATCGGCCATACGCCGGGCGGGATCGGCGTGTTCGAAGCGGCGATGGTCTTCACGCTGGGCCGCGAAGTGCCCGCGCACGCGATGGTCGCCGCGCTGATCGCGTATCGCGCGATCTATTTCGGCGTGCCGCTCGTGCTGTCGGCCGGCCTGCTGGCCGGCTTCGAGGGCCGCGCGCTGCGGCGCCGGCTCGTGACGCGGCAGGCCGTGCGCGTGTCGCAACTGGCGCCGGTGTTCCTGAGCCTCGTGACCTTCGCGGTCGGCGGGATGCTGGTGATCTCGAGTGCGACGCCCGCGTTCTGGCACCGGATCGCGATCCTGCGCCACATCGTGCCGCTGTGGGTGCTCGAAGGCTCGCAGGTGATCTGCAGCGTGCTCGGCGTCGCGCTGCTGTTCGTCGCGCGCGGGCTGCTGCGCCGGCTCGACGGCGCGTGGTGGATGACGTTCGCCTTGACGCTCGCGAGCCTCGCGCTGTCGCTGGCCAAGGGCCTCGCATTCGTCGAGGCAGGCGTGCTCGGCACGCTGCTCGTGCTGCTGCTCGTCAGCCGCCGCCGGTTCAACCGTCATTCGTCGCTGCTTGCCGAGCGCTTTACCGTGAGCTGGTTCGTGTCGGTGGCGATGGTGCTGATGCTGGCCGTGTGGGTGCTGTTCTTCGCGTTCCGCGACGTGCCTTACACGCGCGATCTGTGGTCGCATTTCTCGTTCGATGCGCGCGCGCCGCGAGCGCTGCGCGCGACGCTCGCCGCCGGCGTATTCGTCGCGCTGTTCGCGCTGTGGCAATTGCTGCGCCCGGCGCCCGGTCGTTTCGTGAAGCCCGCGCAGCAGGACCTCATCGACGCGGAGCAGATCATCCGCGCGCAGGAATGCAGCGACGCGGGCCTCGCGCTGATGGGCGACAAGTCGTTCCTGTTTTCCGAATCGCGCCGTGCGTTCCTGATGTACGCGAAGAACGGCCGC
>NZ_BCPP01000530.1:0-4934 GCF_016586125.1 Burkholderia sp. E168m23 | reverse complement strand
GGTCGATAATTCACGTTATGTAAAATTATGACCGCTAGTCTGTATCGATACGACTGGACCCTGACGACCTCTCAGCCCATCAAACCCCAAAGAACGCCAACCCCGCCACCACGATGCCGATCGCGGCCACGCCGATCGACAGCCCCTGCATCCATGATCGCCGCGTGAGGATCGTGATAGCGGCCAGCGCGATCGAGATCTGGATGACGGTCGTCGCCTGCGACCATCGATGGTGTCGGTGCATCCGCTCCTCGCTCGCCGCGTTGTTCTTCTCGACTTCCTTTTCGAGCGCCTCCGCGCGCGCCCGGATCGGTTCCTTGTCGGCGCGGTATCTCGCGGCATCCGTCTCGAACCGCTTTCGCTGCGGCGATGTCTCCGGGCTCAACGCCGCACCGAGTTCGGCGAGATTCTGCTTGTCACCCTTCGCCTGGTAGTAGGCCCACTGGTTCGCAGCCTCGGTTTTCCGGATTGCGGCGTCATTCTTGTAGAGCAGCGCGAGGCTCTCGTCGGCACCGCTCTGATAGGCAGATATTGCGCCGAAGCACGCAAGCACGGCCGTCAGCACTGCAATGCGCGACGTACCTGGATCGCCACCATGAGACTCGTGATGTTCCACCGCATGGTCATGAGGACCATGAACTTCGTATTCTTCAGACATTCGTAGCAAACCCGCAAAAGTTGAATGAATTTGTCGCCGGCCGGCCGTTTGGCTAACGTTAAACGAATTTGGCAAGGCCAACAAAATAAGCGGGCACTCCGGATTCACGGATCGTCAGCGTCGTTCCAAAGGGCGCGCGCAGACGCTCGATCGCAACGCGTCCGGCGGCGGCGTACGAACGCCGCGCACCTGAGCACCTGATACACACTTCCACACGGCGGCCAAATGGCCGCGACATATCTGGCCGCTGATTTCGTGTTTCGTTTCCCCAGCGGGTCATTCCCGCGCGGCTGAGGGAACGAGCAAACGCCCCACGTCGACTCACACTCGTTAAAGCGGAAATGCGTCACCGCCTCTGCCGCCATCCCTGCCATCCGACGCATGCGAAACCATTCATGGGGTCGGACAGGTTCGAATGTTTCAAATATATGCAATTCGATCGGTATTGTTTTAATTTCGATTAAATTCACCTCTTCCGCCAACCTTGTCATCCGTCATTTCATTTCCTATAAATCACTGGTGCCAAGTCAATCGAAAATACAGCGGCGACACTCGAGACAATCACCCCAATAGAAGGAAATTGAATGCCTGGCATTCGATAATGCCAATGCTCCGGCATGTCCCGCCGTCTCGGCCGTGATCGCTGGCGTTATCCGGCGCCATCATGGTCGATCTGCCATCGTCCAGCCGGATTGGAGCACCACCGAATTCGCCGGAATCGCGGCCTTTGACGATGCCGGCGTGCCATGCGTCCGAAGCGCATGGCGCTGTTCTCGAAGGCACGGGGAAGCATCCAACCTCTTCAAGGTGAAAAAAATGAATCTCAATCCGATTGAAAATCAGCCACACGGGACCTTTGCGGAATTCGCCAACACTGCCCCTGTTTCTGCCATCGAGGTCGATACATTCAAAATGGCGCTCTATCACGACGGTGTGCAATTGGGCTGGCTTGGCCAAAACAGCGGCGAATGGGCCGTTCTCGTCGATTCCGCCGCGAAAGCATTGACGCTCGAACAGTACCCTTATAACGGCGTGACGTATTACCGGATCCTCGGCACCAGCCGATATATGTCCGTCAGCAATAACGCCTACGTGGGTTTCTATAACTGGATAGGCGCGCGCGGATGGACGCGTCAGGGCTCGATTTTGATTTCCGATTTCAACCACCAGAAACTGTCGCTCTATTCCAAGGACAACGCGTATTTGTATGCGTGGGATGCCTACACCGTGCTCGATGTGAGGTTCGACGAGCAATAACGCACGACGCTTCGCCCGCCGGCGTGAATTTCCGGCGGCGACACGGCGCAGGTAGCGGAGCATCCCCCGGCGACACGGGCGGGATGCCCGCCGGGTTGCGCCATTCGCATTCATCCCACGATCAAAAAGGGAAACGCAATGACTTTCAAGATTCTCAGTTGCGATGGCGGCGGTATCCGGGGATTGATCACCGCCCTGCTCATCCAGGACCTCGACCGGCGCAGCCGGATCATCGCGAGCGCCGACGGCTTTGCCGGCACATCCACGGGCGGCCTGATCGCCCTGGGGCTCGCCCGGGGCGTATCCATTTCCGAGATCGTCGATATCTACAGGACGAAGGGCCCGGTGATCTTTCGGGAAAACGGGGCGTGGCTGGCGCAAAAGCAAGTGCTCGAGCAGCACCCGCAAGCACTCGAACAAGGCACGATCCTGGCTGGCCCGGGCGTGTTCCAATGCCAGTATGTCAACACCGGGCTACAGGAGATCGCCAAGTCGCTGGTCGGCAGCGGCAAGCTGGCCGATCTGTCCCGCTTCGTCGCAATCAACTCGGCGCGCCTGTGGGATCCGCCCACCAGGAGCTGGGCTCCGTGCACCTTCTCCAACGGAAACGGCAACGCCTACCGTAACGTCAGCCTGTTCGATGCCGCACTTGCCACGTCGGCTGCGCCGACGTATTTCCCGCCGTACGAAATCGCCGGGCTTGGCTATTTCGCCGATGGCGGCGTGTTTGCGAACAATCCTTCCGTGTCCGCCATTGCCGAGGCGCTGGCGAGCCGTCGCGCAGGCAGCCTGGACGATGTGCGCCTGTTGTCGCTCGGCACCGGAACCAGCCCCGTGGGCATTGCCCCGGACGCCGTCGGCAACCCGTTGACCTGGGGCGTTTCGAAATGGCTGTGGCCGCTCGAAAGCGGGCGCGTACCGGCGGCAGCCCTGCTCGGGCTGACGATGGATACGACGGCGGCGATCGCCGCACAACAGGCCGGGCAGATACTGAACGCCAATTACCAGCGCGGAAATTTCGTGCTCGGTCAATCCATCGCACTGGACGACTGGCACAAGGTGCCGGAACTGGAGAAGGAAACCCAGGCGTACATGAGGACCGCCGAGTGGCAACGTGTTTGCCAGTGGGTGGAGCAATTCTGGCGCTGATCGCACGTCGATGGCCGGGCTTTCGTGAGCAGCAGGCGCTGCAGGTGCCGACGGCGAACGAATCGGAAACAACGAGGCCGGGCAGAACGCCCGGCGCTCGGCAACGCCAGCCGGGTGCGTACCGCGCAAATGGCGGCACGCACGCGGCCAACCGGCCATCAGGCCATCAAGGCCACCCTCAGACGGCCATCACCGTCACCGACTTCGTGACGAGATACGGCTCCAGTGCTTCCGGGCCGCCTTCCGACCCGTAGCCCGAATCCTTCACGCCGCCGAACGGCATTTCCGGCCACGGCGTCGCCGGCTGGTTGATCCACAGCATCCCGACTTCGAGGCGCTGCGTCAGCAGATGCACGTTCGCGAACGAACGCGTGAACGCGTAGCCGGCCAGACCGAACGGCAGACGGTTCGCCTCGGCGATCGCATCCTCGAGCTTGTCGAAGCCGCGAATCGCCGCGACCGGGCCGAACGGCTCGTTGTTGAACACGTCCGCTTCGAGCGGCACGTTCGCGATCACGGTCGGCGCGAAGAAGTTGCCTTCCGCGCCGATCCGCTCGCCGCCGGTCTCGATGCTCGCGCCGACCTTGCGCGCGTTGTCGACGACCGACGCCATCGCGGTCAGGCGCCGCGGGTTCGCGAGCGCGCCGAGCGTCGTGCCTTCCTCGAGGCCATTGCCGACCTTCAGCCCTTCGGCATGCTTGACCAGCGCGCGGGTGAATTCGTCGCGGATGCTGTTGTGCACGAGAAAGCGCGTCGGCGAAATGCAGACCTGGCCCGCGTTGCGGAATTTCGCCCCGCCGGCGGCCTTCACCGCGAGCGCGACGTCCGCGTCCTCGGCGACGATCACCGGCGCGTGGCCGCCCAGTTCCATCGTCGCGCGCTTCATGTGCTGGCCCGCGAGCGCGGCCAGTTGCTTGCCGACCGGCGTCGAACCGGTGAACGTCACCTTGCGGATCACCGGGTGCGGAATCAGGTACGACGAGATTTCAGCCGGATCGCCGAACACGAGGCCGATCACGCCGGCCGGCACGCCTGCGTCGACGAACGCGCGCAGCAGCGCGGCCGGCGATGCGGGCGTTTCTTCCGGCGCCTTCACGAGGAACGAACAGCCGGTCGCGAGCGCGGCGCTCAGCTTGCGCACGACCTGGTTGACCGGGAAGTTCCACGGCGTGAACGCCGCGACCGGGCCGACCGGCTCCTTGACGACCGTCTGTTGCGCATTGAAGTTGCGCGGCGGGACGATCCGGCCGTACACGCGGCGGCCTTCGTCCGCGAACCATTCGATGATGTCGGCCGCCGACAGCACTTCGACGCGCGCTTCGGTAAGCGGCTTGCCCTGCTCCTGCGTCATCAGCTGCGCGATCGTGTCGGCGCGTTCGCGCACCAGCGCGGCCGCCTTGCGCATCGTCGCCGCGCGTTCGTGCGCGGGCACCTTGCGCCATGCCTCGAAGCCGCGTTGCACGGCGGCGAGCGCCCGGTCGAGATCGGCGATGCCCGCGTGGGCCACCTTGCCGATCGGCTTGCCGGTCGCCGGGTTCACGACGTCGATCGTCTTGCCGCTCGCGGCGTCGACCCACTCGCCGTCGATCAGCAGTTGCGTATCCGTATAAGTCACGTTAGCCATCCAGACACCCCTACATTGCGTCGATAAAACGCGCGCTGCCGCGAACGGTCGCGCGCCGGTTGACAGAAACAGAAAAAGCCACGCCGCCGGGGCAGGCACGCGCCCGGCGGCGTCGACGGCAGGCACGCCGGCCGCCGTCGTTTTTGCAGCGCACCGCGCTCAGTGCGCGGCCGCCGTCGCCTTGCGGAGTTTCGCGACGTCCGCCGCCTGCACGGCCGGCGCGCCGTTGTTCCAGCCGGCGCGCAT
>NZ_BCPP01000529.1:0-4938 GCF_016586125.1 Burkholderia sp. E168m23 | reverse complement strand
CGGCCGAATTCGACCTGCTGTGGGCGCTGGTGTGTCATGCGGGCGAAGTCGTCAGCCGCGACGATCTGATGCTGCAGTTGCGCGGCGTCGAATTCGACGGCCTCGACCGCACGATCGACGGGCGCATCTCGAAGCTGCGCCGCAAGCTGCGCGACGACGCGAGCAACCCGCAGCGGATCAAGACGATCCGCAGCAAGGGTTATCAATTCAGCAAGCACGCGTGGGAATGACGCCGCGCTCGCGCGACGCCGTCACGTTCCGCGCGGGCATTCCGCCCGCCGGCCGGGAGCCGCGATGATTCGACGAACCCGTTCGCACCCCGATGCACCGCCGCTGCCCACGCTGCGCTACGTCAAATGGCGCTGGCTGCATTTCCGGCGCGCGTGGACCGACACACGCGCCGACCGCATACCGAGCTGGTCGCGCCTGTACCTGCGCACCTACCTGCATCTGCTCGGCCTCGTGTTGCTGACCGCGCTGGTGCCCGCGCTCGCGCTGTGCGTCGAATTGTCGCCGCAGGTCGTATGGCATGCGTTCGACTCGCTGCCGGGCGACATCTGGATCGTGCTCGCGTTCGTGTTTACCGCGCCCGCGCTCGCCGCGTACCGGTGGATGCGGCCGGTCTGGTCGGATCTCGTGATGGTGCGCGAGCGCGCGATCGACTTTACCGGCGGGCGCTTCAACACGCGCGCGCGCGAATCGCACAGCGTGATCATCGGCCCGCTGGCGCGCACGCTGAATGCGCTCGCGATGCGCATGGAGCGGCTGATCGCCGCGCAGCGCGATCTGACCAACGGGATCTCGCACGAGTTGCGCACGCCGCTCGCGCGCGTGCGCTTCGCGCTCGAAATGCTGCGCGAACCGGGTTCGGCGGCCGAATACCAGGGCGCGCTCGACAGCATCGCGCAGGACGTGACCGAGCTCGAGGAGCTGATCGACATGAGCCTCACGTATGCACGGCTCGAATACAGCTCGCTGCAGTCGAACCTCGAGATGACGGCGCCCGTCGCGTGGTTCGAGCATCAGGTGAACGACGCGCAACTGCTGTATCCGGACCGGGCGATCGAGTCGCGCATCGAGATCGGAGCGGATTTGCGCGTGAAGATGGACCGGCGGCTGATGTCGTATGCGATGCGCAACCTGTTGCGCAATGCGAGCAAGTACGCGAAATCGCGGATCGTCGTTGGAATCTCGCTCGTGCACGGCAACGTCGGCATCTTCGTCGAGGACGACGGCCCCGGCGTGCCCGAGAGCGAGCGCGAACGGATCTTCGACGCATTCGTGCGCCTCGACCGCCGCACCGGCGGCTACGGGCTCGGCCTGTCGATCACGCGACAGGTGCTCCACGCGCACAACGGCCGGATCGCGGTCGTCGATCCGGTCGAACTCGGCGGCGCGCGATTCGAGATCAGCTGGCCGGTCTAGCACGACGTCGCGCGAGGCCCGACCCGCGGCCCGCCGTGAAGTCGACAGCTGCCGCCGGGACGGCGCCACGGATGCCGCCGCAGCGGCATCCGCGCATGCTCAATAAGTACGGCCGAGCTGCAGGTAGAAGTTGCGTCGGCCGCTGGGCGCGAGCGCCACGCCGATATAGACGGGCCCGAATGCGGTCGACAGGCTCGTGAAGAACGTGTAGCTCTGCTTGAGCGCGCCGCCGCCGATCTTCTGGCCGCTCGACCAGACGTTGCCGACTTCCGCGCTGGCGCCCACCGACAGCGCCTTGATCGGCGACGCGTTGAACGTCATCAACTGGTTCATGTACGTGATCTGTCCGTACGCGAGCTCGTTGCCGTTCAACTGGTCGGCCGCATAGGCAGACAGATGCTGGAAGCCGCCCAGCGTGAAGTTGAACGCATTGATCAGGTTGGTGCCGCCGATGCTCTTGCCGCCTTCGATCGTCGCGCTGACGCTGTGCCGGCCGAACTGCTGCGCGATCATCGCCTTGCCGTAGATCTCGGTGTAAGGCGCGTTGCTGATCCCGTCGGCGAAATCCTGTGCCGAGCCGCCGTTGCGCGACACCAGCGAGCGTTCGACCCGCAGTTCGCCGAAATAACCCTTGCGCGGGAACATCGGATCGTCGAGCTGATCGATGACGAGCCGCGCCCGCGCGATCAACGCCTGCGACGTGAAGCTCGGCCATAGCAGCGCCTGGCCGCTGCCGTCGTCGAACGGCAGGTTGTAGGTCGGCGAGCCGTGCCCGGTCACGTAGCCGAGACCGATGCGGAAATCGCCGAGCCGCGCGATCGGCAGGCCGAGGTCGATCCCGGCGCGCGCCGTCTGCATCAGGTACTGCGTGATCTTCACGTCGCCGGAGTCGTCGTACAGGTTCGCGTAGCGACGCTGATATTCCGCGTACGGCGACAGGTAGACGCCGTACGCGGTCGACAGCGGCTGGCGCAATTCGACGCGCGCCGACTGCAGGTCGCTGCCGATCGTCGTGTCCGCGCGGAATTCGAGCCCCGATTCCGTGAGCCACGGCCGCCGGTAGCCGACGTGCAGGCGGAAGCCGCCTTCGTCGGTCGAACTGCTCGACATGCCGAGCCCGAACAGCAGGAAGTTGGGCCCCCAGTACTTCTCGCGCGCGTCGATCTCGAGCACGTTGTCGTCGCCGCGGCTGACGATCTGCTGCGTGACGCTCTCGAAGTTGCCGCCCGTCGTGAGGCCGAGCAGGTCCTGGCTGACGGTCTTCGGATCATAGATGTCGCCCGGTTTCACGTGCAGCGCGTTGCTGACGACGCGCTTCGGCACGCCGCCGCTGGTCTTGATGTCGATGCGCGTGATCCGGATCGGCGGCGGCAGCGGCTGCGCATGTGAGGACCGGTAGGCCGCGTACTGTTCCGGCGTGAGCGCGAAGCGCCGCAGCTTCGGCAGCGCCGCGGTCGCGGCGGCCGCGCCGGCGGCGATCGCCTGCTTCGCGTTCTGGAAATCCGTGAACGCGAGCGAGCCCAGGTCCGGCGTGAGCAGCACGTCCCGCGCGTCGAGCTGCTTGCGCTGCGCGGTCACGTTCTGGCGGATCAGGATGCCGACCATCTGCTGCATCACGTCGGCCGGCGACGCGAGCGCGTCGAGCGGGCGCAGTTGCGAGCCGATGTCGACGGCGATCACGACGTTCGCGCCCATCTGCCGCGCGGTGTCGACGGGCAGGTTGCTGACGAGGCCGCCGTCCACGAGCGCGCGCCCGTTGATCTCGGCCGGCGCGAACAGGCCCGGCATCGCCATGCTCGCGCGAATCGCGAGCGGCAGCGAGCCGTGGTCGAGCACGACCATCTGGCCGGTCTGCAGGTCGGTCGCGACCGCGCGGTACGGGATCGGCAACTGGTCGAACGGCTGGTTGGTCGGCACGGCGGCCGTCCAGTTCGCGAGCAGCGCCTGCAGCCGGTTGCCCTGGACGAGGCCGACCGGCGCCTTGACGCCCTTTTTGCCGAAGCCGAGCGTCAGCCCGTTGATGTACAGGCGTTCGTCCTCGCGGCTGGTTTGCGGCAGGTCCGCGCGATCCGTCACGTCGAACGCGATATCCGCCAGGTTGACCTCGGACAGCCGCCTCTGCATCTCGTCGGCCGCCATCCCGCTCGCATACAGGCCGCCGACCACGGCGCCCATGCTGGTGCCCGCGATGCAGTCGATCGGAATCCGGTTGTCCTCCAGGACTTTCAGGACCCCGAGGTGTGCATAGCCGCGCGCACCGCCGCCGGACAGCACGAGGCCGATCGACGGGCGGCCGGCCGGGCCGCCGTCGGCCGTGCAGGTGTGCGCGGACGCAGCGGGTGCGGTGGGCGTGGCGGCGGCCGGCGCGTTGGCTGCAGCGGCAACGGTCTGGGCAGCGGCGGATTCGGCGGCCGGCAGCGGTTGCGCGGCGAGCGTGCAGCACCAGAAGGCAACGAGCGTCGTGCAGAGCGGGCCCAGCGGCGCCCAGCGGAAGAAAGCGGTCGCTGTCATGGCGAAGATACCTGGCGTGATCGTGCGTCTGAGGCCTGCCGGGAGCAGGCAAGACCGAGAGATTACCGTGTTTTACAAGCCCGACGCGAGAGGCCGTTGCGTAGCCGGACGTGCCCGGAACGCCACATTCGGCAAATTGGTCGCGAAAAAATCATGGGAATTGCCTAAAGTATCGGAACGATTTGCCGCTAAGCTCGTGATGGGGCGGTATGGACGCGCGGCAAAAAGTGCGGCGCGGCTGTCCCGGCCCGTTCCCTCACCAAGGTTTGATATGTCGACACCGCTGTTCGGAAAGTTGTTTGCGCAACCCGTTGCGATCGACCCGGGAACGGCGAGTACGCGGATCTATACGCATGAACGCGGCGTGGTGCTGAACCAGCCGTCGGTCGTGTGCTTCCGCAAGGGCGGCGCGAGCGACGCGCGGCCGACGCTCGAGGCCGTCGGCGAGCTGGCCAAGGCGCTGCTCGGCCGCGAACCGGGGCATCTGGAAGCCGTGCGGCCCATGCGCCACGGCGTGATCGCGGACGCGCACGCGGCCGAGCAGATGATCCGCAGCTTCATCGACATGTCGCGCACCCGCTCGCGCTTCGGCCGCCGCGTCGAGGTCACGTTGTGCGTGCCGTCCGATGCGACGGCCGTCGAGCGCCGCGCGATCCGCGAGGCCGCGTTCGCGGCCGGCGTATCGGAGGTCGAACTGATCGAGGAGTCGCTCGCGGCCGGGCTCGGCGCGGGCTTGCCGGTGACCGAGCCGGTCGGCTCGATGGTCATCGACATCGGCGGCGGGACCACCGAAGTCGCGGTCATCGCGCTCGGCGGCATCGTCTACCGCGAGGCGATCCGCGTCGGCGGCAGCCAGTTCGACGCGGCGATCGTCAACCATGTCCGCAACCTGTACGGCGTGCTGCTCGGCAACAGACGGCGGAGCACGTGAAGAAGGCGATCGGCTCGGCCACCAGCGCGGTGCCGCGCACGTCCGACCCGCGCCGTCGGCCGCAGCATCGG
>NZ_BCPP01000528.1:0-4943 GCF_016586125.1 Burkholderia sp. E168m23 | reverse complement strand
CAGCCGCCCCGTCTTCTGACCAAGGAAGAGACCATGCAAGGAACGCTTTCCCCGCGCGCCGCACCTTCCGTCGATGCGGCGGTGCAACAGCGCCGCCGCGCCATCGTCGCGACCGTGATCGGCAACGGCCTCGAATGGTTCGACTTCACCGTCTACAGCTTCTTCGCGGTGATCATCGCGAAGCTGTTCTTCCCGACCGGCAACGAACTGACGTCCGTGCTGCTCACCGTCGCGACGTTCGGCGTGGGCTTCTTCATGCGGCCGGTGGGCGGCATCGTGCTGGGCGTCTATGCCGACAAGGTCGGACGCAAGGCAGCACTGTCGCTCACGATCCTGCTGATGGCGGCTGGCACCGCGCTGATCGGCATCGCGCCGACCTACGAACAAGCCGGCATCGCCGCGCCGCTGATGATCGTCGTCGCGCGGCTGCTGCAAGGCTTCTCGGCCGGCGGCGAAATGGGCGGCGCCACCGCGTTCCTCACCGAATACGCGCCGCCGGAAAAGCGCGCGTATTACTCGAGCTGGATCCAGTCGAGCATCGGCTTCGCGGTGCTGCTCGGTGCGGCGACCGGCACGTTCGTCACGACGTCGCTCGACACGCAGGCGCTGCATAGCTGGGGCTGGCGGCTGCCGTTCCTGCTCGGGATCATCGTCGGGCCGGTCGGTTACTTCATTCGCAGCCATATCGACGAGACGCCCGCGTTCAGCGCCGTCGAATCGCAGGCGAAGGAAAGCTCGCCGCTGAAGGAAGTGCTGCACACGTATCCGCGCGAGACGTTCGCGAGTTTCTCGATGGTGATCCTGTGGACCGTCTGCACCTACGTGCTGCTGTTCTACATGCCGACCTATTCCGTGCGCACGCTGCATCTGCCGCAATCGACCGGTTTCACGGCCGGCATGGTCGGCGGGCTGATGATCATGTGCTGCTCGCCGATCGTCGGGCGCCTCGCCGACGCGTGGGGACGGCGCGTGTTCCTGTCCGGCTCCGCGCTCGCGATCCTCGTGCTCGCGTGGCCGATGTTCTCGTGGATCAACCATGCGCCCGGGTTCGCGTCGCTGATCGTGTTCCAGGCCGTGTTCGGCGTGCTGATCGCGACCTATACGGGGCCGATCCTCGCGGCGTTCGCGGAGCTGTTTCCGACCAAGGTACTGTCGACCGGATTATCGGTTGCGTACAACTTCGCGGTGACGATCTTCGGCGGGTTCGCGCCGTTCCTGATAACGTGGCTCATCGCCCGGACCGGCAGCAACATGGCGCCCGCGTTCTACGTGATGCTCGCGGCGGCCGTCAGTTTCGTCGGCACGCGCTTCGTGAAGGATGCGAAGCTTGCGGCCGCAACGACTCGATAAGGATTTTTACCCATGACCATTACCGTGCTTCAAGGCGGCAACGTGCTCGACCTCGAACGAGGCGTGTTGCTCGAACATCATCATGTCGTGATCGAAGGCGAGCGGATCGTCGAGGTTACCGATCGGCCGGTGGATTTGCCGAATGCGCAGGTGATCGACGTGCGCGGCAAGACCGTGATGCCGGGGTTCATCGATTGCCACGTGCATGTGTTGGCGTCAAATGCGAACCTGGGCGCGAATGCGACGCAGCCGAATATTCTCGCGGCGATTCGGTCGCTGCCGATTCTCGATGCGATGTTGTCGCGTGGGTTTACCAGTGTGCGGGATGCGGGGGGCGCGGATTGGAGCTTGATGCAGGCCGTTGAGACGGGGCTGATTCCGGGGCCGCGGATTTTTCCGTCGGGGAAAGCGTTGTCGCAAACCGGCGGGCATGGGGATTTCCGGCCGCGCGGCGATGTGCTGGAGCCCTGCTCCTGCTGTTTCAGGACGGGGGCGATTGCGCGGGTCGTCGATGGCGTTGAAGGCGTGCGGCTCGCCGTGCGTGAGGAGATTCAGAAAGGCGCGACGCAGATCAAGATCATGGCGTCAGGCGGCGTGGCTTCGCCGACCGATCCGATTGCGAACACGCAGTATTCGGAGGATGAGATTCGGGCGATTGTTGATGAGGCCGAGGCCGCGAATACTTATGTGATGGCGCATGCGTATACGGGGCGAGCGATTGCGCGGGCTGTGAGATGCGGTGTGCGGACGATCGAGCATGGGAATTTGGTGGATGAAGCGGCGGCGGCGCTCATGCATGAGCGGGGGGCGTTTGTGGTGCCTACGCTTGTGACTTATGACGCGCTGGCTAAGCATGGGGCGGAGTTTGGGATGCCTGCCGACTCGGTGGCGAAAGTCGCTTCCGTGCAGCAGAAAGGACGCGAGTCGCTCGAGATCTATGCGAAAGCCGGCGTGAAGATGGGGTTCGGGTCGGACCTGCTCGGGGAAATGCACGCGTTTCAGTCGGGGGAGTTTCGGATTCGGGCGGAGGTGCTTGGGAATTTGGAGGCGCTCAGGTCGGCGACGACGGTGGCGGCGGAGATTGTGAATATGACAGGGGAGCTTGGGGTTGTGGCCGTGGGGGCGATCGCTGATCTCGTCGTGCTGGATGGGAATCCGCTCGAGGATATTGGCGTCGTGGCCGATGAAGGCGCGCGGGTCGAGTATGTGTTGCAGCGGGGGGCGGTTGTGAAGCGGCGGGCTGGCGGGCGGTGATGTTTGATTGAAGCCGTTCAGCTATTTTTGCAGGCGCGGTGCGGCATCACGGGCCTTGTGGTCGTGACAGTTGTTGACGGTGGCTGAAGGTATGAGTCGCGGCGTTCGCGGCAATGGCCAGGGCGGTGCCGCCCCGGCGGTCAGTCGCATTCGGGAGACGCTTGCGTTTCACTTGCTAGAGCCGAATCAAGCGGCCCTTGCAGTTGTTACAGCGGCGGCGGTACCCAATCAGGATCGTGGTACGGCTGCTCTCGCAGCGCCAACTGGCTGGAGTCCGGCGAGATCGTGATCAATCGGTCAACATCGCTGACTCTCAGATACACGCGGTCGCCCGGCTTGAAGCCGAAGATCTTGAGATCAATGTCGATCGCCTTCATCCACGGCAGGTACGGCCAGCCACGCTTGGGAAGGTCCGGGTAGTTGCGCAGGACCAGCTCAAACGTCTTCTGCATGTTGACGGGTTTGTTCTTTCTACGACGTGGCTTAGTATTGGCGTCAGCCATTTCCGACTCCTGCGTTGAGTTGGTGGTGGTCAGCGGGTCGTATGGGTTGCCGCCCATGCGGCCCGCGCTTCTTTGGTACCTCGGGTTTCCCCTTCTTTCTCCCCTCTTCGCTGGGTCTTGTTGGGCAAGACCGCTTTCTTTCGACCATCGGCGCGGAAGGGACTGCGGTCAACTTCCGATGGTGAGAAGCAAAGCTTCATGACCAGTGTAGTCGGGCTGGCATCTCAGAATTAGGGAATTGAGGGGGATTGGCCGAAGGGTATAGGGACTCTTGGCGCGAAACCGAGACTCCACTACGCGAGCACCCTTTTGTGCCTCCCACTGAAAGCAGCTGACAGGAGCGGCTGAAGTTGGCAGGTTCCGATTCGTCAAACGTCTTCCCTCTCTTATGTTGCAAAGGCAATCTCCGGGAGACAACGAGGGCACCCATAGAGATTAGGCTGGCAGCTAGGTAATATCACTAATCTCGGAAAGCACATGCAGCAGCAATCAATGTCAAGAGTACAATCACGTGTACAGCCGGGGGAGCTCGGCGTTTTATAAGACCCGCAGCAAGAACGTTTACTACAATGGCCAAATCAAAAAAGAGAAAAACGATATCCAAAGGGTTTGGGGCAGAAACCCAACTCCGCACTTTTCGTCGCGCAATCCACTCTGTCGCAAATCCGCGCGCCGGGCTTTCAAAAGCCCGCTCGCTGGTGTCAGCTTCACACTTCCCCCGAATTGTGAACGAACTTGGCCGACAGAGCGCATACAAATACATTTTCGCACCAACGACATTTCCCAAGAGTTTAGAAAATTTTCCGATTCGCACTCGGCTTCACGAGTTAGACACCGAAACAGAATTACTGTGGACCGCATCCGTTCTATCCATCTTTAAATCAGATATTTATGAATTTATTATCAAAAAAGAAGAATTTGAGCGAGCTTTCGCAACGGAGCATCCAACTCGAGCTTTAGAAATTTTAGAACAAATTGAGGTTAAATTTGGATTCTCTCTCTGGCTAATAGGATTTAAGCTACAGCTACTCCAACTCGACAAAGGATTACAAGCCCAGAAAGAATACCTCGAATCTATATTTGCCGCAGATGGCATGAGTGCTCAGGCCACATGGATTGCGTACTACTTCAGCATTCGAAGCGAGGAAAACGTTTCCTACTCGAAGATAGAGAGCGACATTTCGCAACTTGGAACCGGAGAACTCGCAGATTATTGCATCCATCACGTACTTGGACATGGATCAAAGCGTATCGAACATCTACGGACACCGATCAATTACGAGGAACCAAATCCAATAATTGACAGATTTGAGACATTTGTCACAATCGCACAACAACATCTCTCTCGAACTCGGGGAGAAATATCCGATTCATTTCGCACGGCTGTTCAACTACTAGGCTCACTTGGTGATCGTCGAATCACAAATATGATGTCGGCGTTAGGGCAAACCATCTTACCCAATTGCGATTCGGCCGAATTACGCGCTGCGGATAACTACACAATCGGACAATATCTAGATGTTGTCTCCAGCGATGCAGAGAGTCTCGAATTGATTGCTAGATCTCGCGCATTGCTAGGCAACCTTCCGAGATCAACGCAATCGTCTCTTCGCGACCGCGTGATTGAATCAATGGAGGAAGCACTCTCAACATCGGCCAATGCAGTTCATGCCCGTCATACCCTTCGAAAACTTGCACTGACTCTCTCGAAACACCCGTACTCAACGCAAATATGGGGGTTCCTTGAGAGGGGGCATGATCATATTTTTCTGCGGGAATACAGCGACCTGGACCGCTATGTCGCCCTGAACGGACACGTTTCGAATCCGTGGAATG
>NZ_BCPP01000527.1:0-4958 GCF_016586125.1 Burkholderia sp. E168m23 | reverse complement strand
TGACGTGCAGCTGCTGGCCCGACTGCTGGCCGAACCCGCGCACCGCGACGTCGCGGTGGCCGCGCGCGGCGGCGGCACCGGCACCAACGGGCAGTCGCTGACCGACGGCATCGTCGTCGACCTGTCGCGCAACATGAACCGGATCCTCGAAATCAACGCGCAAGCGCGGTGGGTGCGCGTCGAGGCGGGCGTCGTCAAGGATCAGCTCAATGCGGCGTTGAAGCCGCACGGGCTGTTCTTCGCGCCGGAGCTGTCGACGTCGAACCGTGCGACCGTCGGCGGGATGATCAACACCGACGCGAGCGGACAGGGCAGCTGCACGTACGGCAAGACGCGCGATCACGTGCTCGAACTCGATTTCGTGCTGATGGGCGGCGAGCGGCTGCGCAGCGACGCGCTCGACGATGAAGAACTGGCGCGCCGCTGCGCGCGGCAGGACCGCGTCGGCAAGGTGTATCGCACCGCGCGGCGCATCAGCGACGACAAGGCGGCGCTGATCGACGCGAAATTTCCGAAGCTCAACCGCTGCCTGACCGGCTATGACCTCGCGCACCTGCGCGAACCCGACGGCCGCTTCAACCTGAACAGCGTGCTGTGCGGCGCGGAAGGGTCGCTCGGCTTCGTCGTCGAGGCGAAGCTCAACGTGCTGCCGATTCCGAAATATTCGGTGCTGGTCAACGTGCGCTACGCGGGCTTCATGGACGCGCTGCGCGATGCGCGCGCGCTGCTCGAGCTCGCGCCGCTGTCGATCGAGACGGTCGACTCGAAGGTGCTGATGCTCGCGATGAAGGACTTCGTGTGGAGCAGCGTGGCCGAGTATTTCCCGCAGGACGACGCGCGTCCGACGCTCGGCATCAACCTGATCGAATTCAGCGGCGACGACGAACGCGACGTCGATGCACGCGTGCGTGCGTTCGTCGAGCATCTGCGCACCGATACGAGCGTGGAGCGTCTCGGCCATACGCTCGCGGCCGGCGACGACGCGGTGAAGCGCGTGTATGCGATGCGCAAGCGCGCGGTCGGCCTGCTCGGCAACGTGCAGGGCGAGGCGCGTCCGCAGCCGTTCGTCGAGGACACCGCGGTGCCGCCCGAGAATCTCGCCGCGTACATCGCCGAATTCCGCGCGCTGCTCGACGGCCACGGGCTGCAGTACGGGATGTTCGGCCACGTCGATGCCGGCGTGCTGCACGTGCGCCCGGCGCTCGACATGAAGGACCCGAAGCAGGCCGCGCTGGTGCGGCCCGTGTCGGATGCGGTGGCCGAGCTCACGCAGCGCCATGGTGGCCTGTTATGGGGCGAGCACGGCAAGGGCGTGCGCTCCGAATATGCGCCGGCGTTTTTCGGCGAGCTGTATCCGTCGCTGCAGCAGCTGAAGGCCGCGTTCGATCCGCACAACCAGTTCAACCCGGGCAAGATCGCGACGCCGCCGGACCCCACGCTGCGGCTGCTGAAGATCGACGAGGTGCCGACGCGCGGCGAACACGACCGGCAGATCGACGAGCGCGTGTGGCAAAGCTACGGCACCGCGATGCATTGCAACGGCAACGGCGCGTGCTACAACTTCGATCCGGACGACGCGATGTGCCCGTCGTGGAAGGCGACGCGCGAACGCGTGCAGTCGCCGAAGGGGCGCGCGTCGCTGATGCGCGAATGGTTGCGTCTGCAAGGGCAGGCCGGCGTCGACGTCGTCGCGGCGGCGCGCACGCGGCAGCCGTTCCTGCGCGGGCTGGCCGAGCGCTGGCGCAACAGCCGCAACGCCCGCAACGCCCGCGATGGCGACGCGGATTTCTCGCACGAGGTGTACGACGCGATGGCCGGGTGCCTCGCATGCAAGTCGTGCGCGGGGCAGTGCCCGGTCAAGGTCAACGTGCCCGAGTTTCGCTCGCGCTTTCTCGAGCTGTATCACCAGCGTTACCTGCGGCCGTTGCGCGACTACCTGATCGGCTCGCTCGAATTCACGATGCCGTGGATGGCGCGCGTGCCCGCTGTGTACAACGGGCTGATGGGCGCCGGCTGGGTGAGGACGCTGCTCGAGCGCCAGGTCGGCATGGTCGACAGCCCGCTGCTGAGCCGCTTCGATCTCGCGGCCGTGATCCGCGCATGGCGCGTGAAGCCGGCCGACCCGCATGCGCTCGCCGCGCTGAGCGAGGCGCAGCGCGCGCGCAGCGTCGTCATCGTGCAGGACACGTTCACGCGCTATTTCGATACCGAGCAACTGGCGACGCTGATCGAGCTGGCGGCGCGCCTGGGCTTTCAGGTGTGGCTCGCGCCGCTCGCGCCGAACGGCAAGGCGCTACACGTGCAGGGCTTTCTTCACGCATTCGAAAAGGCGGCGATCCGCAACGCGACGCAACTGGCCGCACTGGCGCGCTCGGGTGTCGCGCTGGTCGGCCTCGATCCGGCGATGACGCTCACGTATCGGCAGGAATACCTGAAGGTGACCGGGCTCGCCGACGTGCCGAAGGTCGCGCTGCCGCAGGAATGGTTGCTGGATGCGCTGCCGCAAGCGGGTGCGGGCGGGGCAACGGTTCCATACCGGTTGCTGCCGCACTGCACCGAAAGAACCAATGCGCCCGACAGCGGCAAGCAATGGGCGCAGGTGTTCGCGCGTCGCGGGCTGCGCTTGCAGGTTCAGGCGACCGGGTGCTGCGGGATGTCGGGCACGTACGGGCACGAGGCGCGCAATCTCGCGACGTCGAAGACGATCTATGCGCAGTCGTGGGCCGCGCACGTCGACGGGGCGCAGCAGGAGGGCGAGGCGCTGGCGACCGGGTATTCGTGTCGCAGCCAGGTGAAACGCCTGTCGTCGAAGCAGGTGCGCCATCCGCTGCAGGCGCTGCTCGATCATGTGCGGGCGGTGGGGTGATGCTGTAGCGGTGCAGCCCGTAAGGGCGCGTCCCTCGCGCGTCGAGCGGCAATCCCCGTGCCGCTTTCGACCTGGGCCAGCGCTGGTCAGGCGTCGGCTTTCGCCGCTTTCCGCGAGCGCGGTTTTTCCGCTGCGGGAAGCACGCCGACGCCGCGCGGCCGTTTCGGCTCGATCCGCATTTGCCGGATCACGCGCCGGAAGTCGATCTCGTGCGCGGCCAGCGTACCGATCAGTTTCGCGATGACCGCGAGGTGGGAAGGGACGGTGCCCTTGCTCGAATAGTTGGTGATCGAACTTTCGTTCATCCGGATCAGGCGGGCGAACTCGCGCGCCGTCAACTGCGCCTTCTTCAACTCCTGTTGGAATTCCGCATACGCCATTGCACACATGATGCTTCGTCTCCGTGAATCGGTATTCTGCCCGCGCGGCGGCGCCGACGGGTGGCGTTCCCGTCGTGCCGGCGCCGCGTCGGATTACATCTTCACCTGGTCGAGGAAGGTCTTCTTGCCGCCCTTGTAGCCGTAGATCGAGATGATCCCGTGCGTCAGGTCGCCCTTCGCGTCGAACGTCGTCGTGCCGATCACGCCGTCGTACTTCGTCGCCGGCATTGCCGCGAGGATCTTCGCCGGGTCGGTCGAGTTCGCGCGCTTCATCGCATCGACCACGATGTAGACCGCGTCATACGCGAACGGCGCATCGAACTTGATGCCCTGGTTGAAGCGCTTCTGGTACTTCGCGAGGAAGCCCGCGCCGCCCGGCATCTTCTCGAGCGCCGCGCCTGCCTGCGAGCAGAGCACGTTGTCGGCCGCCGGGCCGGCCAGTTCGGCCAGCGAATCGGTGCATACGCCGTCGCCGGACAGGATCTTCGCGCGCAGGCCGAGCTGCTTCGCCTGCTTCGCGAGCGGGCCGCCGGTGGCGTCCATGCCGCCGTACATGATCGCGTCGGGGTTCTCGCCCTTGATCTTCGTCAGGATCGCGCGGAAGTCGACCGCCTTGTCGTTGGTCGCGTCGTGCGACAGCACCTTCAGGCCGAGCGCCTTCGCCTTCTTCTCGAACTCGTTCGCGAGACCCTGGCCGTACGCGGTCGAATCGTCGACCACCGCCACGCTCTTCACGCCCTTCGACTGCGCGTAGCTCGCGAGCGCGGGGCCCTGCTGCGCGTCGGTGGCGACCACACGGTAGGTCGTCTTGAAGCCTTGCTGCGTGTAGGTCGGGTTCGTGGCCGACGGCGAGATCTGCACGATGCCCGCGTCGCTGTAGATCTTCGACGCCGGAATCGACGTGCCCGAGTTCAGGTGGCCGATGACGGCGACGACCTTGTCGTCGACGAGCTTCTGCGCAACCTGGGTGGCCTGGCGCGGGTCGGCCGCGTCATCCTGCGCGTCGAATTGCAGCGTGATCTTCTTGCCGCCGATCGTCAGGCCCTTCGCGTTGATTTCCTCGACCGCGAGGCGCGCGCCGTTCTCATTGTCCTTGCCGAGGTGCGAGATACCGCCCGTCGTCGGTTCGACGCTGCCGATCTTCACGACCTGGTCGGCCATCGCGCTCGACGCGGCCGCGAACGCGGCGGCTGCCAGTGCAACGGTGATCAGGGGTTTGCAGCGCATGCCGACAGTGCTTCGTTCCATCTGCCATCTCCGGATTGAATGTCTTTCTATTGACGTCTCGACTGGCCGGCTGCGGGGCCGGGGCGGTCGGACGAGTCTCCATACCCATCATGGGCTTCACTTGCATGGCGCCCGGCCGACAGACCTGCGTTGCCGCTGGACGTCATGCAATCGTATGAATATATATGAAGCCGCTTTTGCGCGCTGCGGCGAATCCCGCAGCGGGCCGGCGCGGCACCGGTCGACGCCCGGCCGTCGAAGGCTCCGGATGCCGGAAATCGTGCACTGCGGCGAGCCGCAGGTTGCGATTCGCTGTCGTCGGCCTTACGGCCGCATCCATTATTCGGCCGGTCGCCGCGACGAAGCCATGGACACTGACGCGCGGTCAATCGGGAACTGTTCGGTCGATTTGTCTGCACAGTTTGGTCACTCGAGAATCGCGTATCCGGTTTCGAGGTCATGCTTCATCAAGCGCGATTGCTGTA
>NZ_BCPP01000526.1:0-4969 GCF_016586125.1 Burkholderia sp. E168m23 | reverse complement strand
ACCGTGCGGATCTCGAACGCGGCAACAAGGTCGCGTGCCCGCTGCGCGTGCTGTGGGGCGAGCACGGCGTCGTCGGCCGCTGCTTCGATCCGCTCGACGAATGGCGGCGCGTCGCGCGCGACGTCAGCGGCCGTGCGCTCGATTGCGGGCACTACATTCCGGAAGAGGCGCCCGCCGCGCTGATCGACGAACTGCTCGCGTTCTTCGAGGCGCGCGACGCGGCGGCATGACGGTGCGGGCGCGCGGGCGGCGCGTGCCGCCCGCGGCTCAGGGATGTACGCTTGCCGTCGCGGCTCAGCGGTGTGCGTGGTCGTCCTCGACGAGCGGCGGCAGGCGGCGCGGCACGGGCGTCGATTTCACGATCGCGGTGCTCGTCTCCGCGCGCTCCGTCACCTTCGACAGGATGTCGTCGAGATGCTCGATCGTGCGCAGGTAGAGCCGGCAGATGAAGCAGTCGTCGCCGGTGACCTTGTCGCATTCGACGAACTCGGGAATCCGCCGCAGCAACTCCTCGACCAGATGCAACTGGCCCGGCAGCGGCTTCACGCGGACGATCGCCTGCAGCGTGTAGCCGAGCGCGCGCGGATCGAGCTCGACGGTGAATGCGGCGATCACGCCTTGCGCCTCGAGCCGCCGCACGCGGTCGGCGGTCGCGGGCGCCGACAGTCCGATCTGCCGGGCGAGTTCGCTGGTCGCGAGGCGCGCGTCGTCGGCCAGCGCGGCGACGATCGCGCGGTCGGTCGCGTCGAGCGACGTGACGGCGGGCGGGGAAAGGCGTTTTGGCATGATCGCTTTGCTTTCGAAGGTGAATTGGCGGATTCACTTCAGTTTAGTCATGGTTGTGGCGAAAGCAAGTTTCTAGAATCGAACTCATCCCCGCTTTTCAACGGAGTTCATGATGGCCTCGAATGAAATTCGCCGCGGCGCCGCCGAGATGATCGTCGCGATGCTGATGTCCGGCACGATCGGCTGGCTCGTGATGTCGTCGCAGCAGCCGCTGACCAATGTCGTGTTCTTCCGCTGCATATTCGGCGCCGCGACGCTCGCGATCGTCTGCGCGGCGTTCGGCTTCCTGCGCCGCTCGCTGTTCTCGCCGCGGATGCTCGCGCTCGTGACGCTCGGCAGCCTCGCGATCGTCGCGAACTGGCTGCTGCTGTTCGCCGCCTATTCGCGCGCGTCGATCTCGATGGCGACCGCCGTCTACAACACCCAGCCGTTCATGCTCGTCGCGCTCGGGGCCATCGTGTTCCGCGAGCGGATCACCGCGTCGACGCTCGCGTGGCTCGCGCTCGCGTTCGCCGGGCTGGTGTTCGTGGTGCGCGTCGAGCCGGCCGTGCTCGCGGTGCCCGGCGAATATCTGGAAGGCGTCGCGCTGTCGCTCGGCGCGGCATTCCTGTATGCGATCTCGTCGATCATCACGAAGCACCTGAAGGGCACGCCGCCGCATCTGCTCGCACTGCTGCAGGTCGGCCTCGGCATCCTGCTGCTCGCACCGTTCGCGCACTTCGACACGTTGCCGGCGACGGCCGGGCAATGGCTCGACCTGATCGTGCTCGGCATCGTCAACACGGGGCTGATGTACGTGCTGCTGTACGGCGCGATCCAGAAGCTGCCGACCGCGATGACGGGTGCGCTGTCGTTCGTCTATCCGGTCGTCGCGATCGTCGTCGATCGCGTCGCGTTCGGGCAGACGCTCGCGTGGACGCAGGTGTTCGGCGCATTGCTGATCCTGCTCGCGGCGGCTGGCATGAACCTCGGCTGGCGCATCGTGCCCACGCGTCGCGCGGCGGTCGGCAACTGAAACGGTCAGACGATTCGGCGCCGTTGCACGGTGACGTGGCGGCCCGTCGAGGGCGCGTATCGGGAACGACGGTTGCGCACGAAATGACGTCGCGCGCAGCCGTGAAAAGCGCTGTAAGAAGTTGTAGGGAAACACCCGATGCGATGCGGTCGCGTCGCTCGTATGATGCGGGCTGTGACGTTGATCACGTTCACAGGATTCCGATCTCGATGCCGTTCGCCCGTGAGGCTGAACGGCTTTTTTTTATGTCTCGCTGCCCGCGATCAGGCGCCGCCGCGCGTCGAGCCGCGCGAGCAGCGCGCGCCTCGCGTCGTCGTC
Source organism: Burkholderia sp. E168m23 (assembly GCF_016586125.1). Classification (NCBI taxonomy): domain Bacteria; kingdom Pseudomonadati; phylum Pseudomonadota; class Betaproteobacteria; order Burkholderiales; family Burkholderiaceae; genus Burkholderia; species Burkholderia sp. E168m23. The sequence goes on along the minus strand of NZ_BCPP01000526.1, from coordinate 2,850 downwards.
CGACTCACGCCATCCCTTGATCTCGCCGCGCGTGCGCAGGCAGCCCGCGCACCAGTCGGTGCGCGGATCGATCCGGCAGACGTCGGTGCACGGCGACGCGACCGTGGCGACCGGCATCGTCACGTCGCTCATGCGGACTCCCGCAACGCGACGTCCGCGACCGGCGCGCCCGTCAGCGACACGAGCTCGTGCGGCGACAGGTTGAACACCGCGTGCGGATGGCCGGCGGCGGCCCACAGGCTGTCGAGCGCGAGCAGGTCGGCGTCGATCAGCGTGACCGGTTCGACCAGATGGCCGATCGGACAGACGCCGCCGATCGCATAGCCGGTGTTGTCGCGCACGAATTTCGCGTCCGCGCGGCCGACCGGGCCGACCCGTTCGGCGACCTTCCTTTCATCCACGCGATTGACGCCGCTCGCGATCACCAGCACGGGCGCGCCGTCGGCCTGCCGGCGAAACAGGATCGACTTCGCGATCTGCGCGACCGAGCAGCCGAGCCCGGCCGCGGCCTCGGCCGACGTCTTGCCGGTTTCGGCGAGCATCACGATGCCTTTCGCATGGCCGCGCTCGCGCAGCAGCAGCGCGACGCGTCGCGCGGAATCGGGGAGGGGAATCGAATGAAGCGGGTGTCGTCATGTCGGGGAATCCGTGGAACGAGATGATCAGACGCAGTTCGCGGCGTCGGCCGCGCTCTGCGCCTTGGCAAGCAGTGCACGACCGGCGCGCGACACGTTTGCGCGGCCGATCGCGTTCGAGATGAAATCACCGGCGGCGACGACCTGCGCGAGATCGATGCCGGTCTCGATGCCGAGGCCCTGCATCAGGTACAGCACGTCCTCGGTCGCGACGTTGCCGGTCGCGCCCTTCGCGTACGGGCAGCCGCCGAGGCCCGCGACCGACGCGTGGAAGATCTCGATCCCTTCGAACAGCGCCGCGTAGATGTTCGCGAGCGCCTGGCCGTAGGTGTCGTGGAAGTGGCCCGACAGGCGTTCGCGCGGGAACACGCGCGTGACGGCCGCGAGCACTTCGCGCGTGCGCTTCGGCGTGCCGACGCCGATCGTGTCGGCGATGTCGATCTCGTCGCAGCCGAGCGCGGCGAACCGTTCGACGACGTCGACGACCGACGCGACCGGCACCTCGCCCTGGTACGGGCAGCCGAGCGTGCACGACACGCTGCCGCGCAGCCGCAGGCCCGCGTCCTTCGCGGCCTTCGCGACCGGCTCGAAGCGCGCGATGCTCTCGGCGATGCTGCAGTTGATGTTCCGCTGCGAGAACGCCTCGCTCGCCGCGCCGAAGATCACGACTTCGTCGGCCCGTGCCGCGACCGCATTCTCGAAGCCCTTCAGGTTCGGCGTGAGCACCGAGTACACGGTGCCCGCGCGGCGCTCGATGCCGGCCATCACGTCGGCGCCGTCGGCCATCTGCGGCACCCATTTCGGCGAGACGAACGACGCGGCCTCGACGTTGCGGAAGCCGGCGCGCGACAGCCGGTCGACGAGCGCGATCTTCACGTCGGTCGGTACGAAGGTCTTCTCGTTCTGCAGCCCGTCGCGCGGGCCGACTTCGACGATCTTGACGGCGGTGGGGAACGTCATGGTTGTCTCCGGTTTTGTGTAGGCGGAATTCAGTAGCCGCGCGCGTAGTCGACGATGCCGCTGACGGGCGTGCCGCGCTCGAACGCGCGGATCTTGCCGGCGATCTGTTCGACGGCTTCCGCGCGCAGCGTCTCGGCCGAGCTGTGCGGCGTGATCGTGATGCGCGGCGCGCGCCAGAACGGATGGTCGTCCGGCAGCGGTTCGTGCTGGAACACGTCGAGCGTGGTCGCGGCGACCTGGCCGCTTGCAAGTGCGTCGAGCAGGTCGGCTTCGACGAGATGCGCGCCGCGCGCGACGTTGACGACGTACGCGCCGGGCGCGAGCCGCGCGAACGCGCGCGCCGACAGGATGCCGTCGGTGTCGCGCGTGCTCGGCAGCAGGTTGACGAGCACCTTCGCGCCGTCGATGCACGCGTCGAATGCGCCGTCGCCGGCGAAGGTCGCGACGCCGTCGAGCTGCTTCGCGCTGCGGCTGTAGCCGCGCACCGGCAGGCCGAGCGCGGCGAGCGCGCGGGCGACTGCCGCACCGAGCACGCCGAGGCCGAGGACGGCGACGGTGAAGCTCGCGCGCGCATGCGGTTCGAGCGGCTGCCAGCGGCGTTCGCGCTGTTGCAGGTCGTATTCGTCGAAACGGCGCAGGTAGCGCAGCACCGCGTGCGTCACGTATTCGACCATCTGCTGCGCCATGCCGGAATCTTCGAGCCGCACCAGCGGCACGTGCGCGGGCAGCGTGCCCGGATGCGCGTGCTCGAGCGCGAGCAGCGCATCGACGCCCGCGCCGAGGTTGAAGATCGCGCGCAGGCCGTCGCGCGGCGCGAACAACTCGCGCGGCGGGCGCCACACGAGCGCGTAGTCGGCGGCGGCCGTATCGCCTGGCTGCCAGGCGCGCAGTTCGGCTTCCGGCAGCGCACGCGCGATCTCGTCGCGCCATGCGCCGGCGTCCTGATGCGGTGAATGGAACAGGATCTTCATTGCGTGACGGCGCGCGCGCCGGCGAGGTGCGTCGCGGGAACGACGAGTAGAGCCGGGCGCGGCGCGCCGGCGGACGTAGCGGACATCGGGCGACTCCTGACGACCGGCCCGGCGCGTCGGCGCGGGGACGGTTCCGTGTGAAGCTGACGGGAAGCCCACATTCTACGGTTTCGCCGCGCATTGCGCCGTCGTGCGGGCCGAGCGTTCGACCCGGGCCGCGTTTCGCACGGTCGCCGGGCCGTCGGCCGAGCAAAAGCAAAGCACAAAATATTGGTTCGGTCGCC
>NZ_BCPP01000525.1:0-4971 GCF_016586125.1 Burkholderia sp. E168m23 | reverse complement strand
TATTTTCGTCCGCCCCTCAAATTCTGTTGACAGATTCTCCGGGCACGCTAGAATAGCGGTCTTCGCACTGCAGCAAGCGAAACGTGCCCAGGTGGCGGAATTGGTAGACGCACTAGGTTCAGGTCCTAGCGGTGGCAACATCGTGGAGGTTCGAGTCCTCTCCTGGGCACCACTTGATTTATAAAAAGGTCGGCTTCTAGCCGGCCTTTTTTCGTTTCCGGCCCCGGAATCGGACATGCTCCGGGATTTCCGTATCGCATATCTATCCTCCTCTCATTGCCCCGCCCCGCAGTGCTTCGATCGGTTCAGCACCCTCATTCCTTCACTTCACTCCGCTCCGCACGAATCTCCCGTCGTAGAAAAACCGGGATTTCCCTAGGCTGACAGGCCGTCGCTCACGCGGTTAAATAAATCAACGTGATTTATTTAATGCGCCGCCGAACGGCGCACCATGGAAGGAGACGCCATGAGAAGCCCGCACTTCGGCCAGGGAAGCAATTCGGCCAACGTGCGCCGTTACAACGAGCGCCTGCTGCTGAAGACGCTGCGCCGCGCGGGCAGCGCGTCGAAGGCCGACCTCGCCCGTCTCGCGAACATGACGGGTACGGCGGTCGGCAGCATCATCGGGTCGCTCGCCGACGCGAAGCTGATCGAATTCGCTGGCCGCACCGAAGGCCAGCGCGGCCAGCCCGCTTCGCTGATCCGCCTCGATCCGCGCGGTGCGTTCGGCATCGGCGTCCATCTCGACCGGATGCGCATCGAGACGGCGCTCGTCAACTTCGCGGGCGACGTGCTCGGCCGCCGCTCGCACGACACGCTGCTTCCCCCGCCCGCCGACGTGCTCGAGATCGTTCGTCACGACATCGACGCGATGCAGGCCCTCCTCCCCGACCATGAACGCGCGCGCCTGACCGGCGTCGGCGTCGCGCAGCCGTACAACCTCGGCGCGTGGATGCGCGAGCTCGGCCTCGCGCCCGACACGTTCCGCGCGTGGGAAGACGTCGATTTCGCGGCCGATCTCGGCCGCACGCTGTCGCTGCCCGTCTTCGGCGAGAACGACGGCAACGCGGCCGCGATCGCCGAACTGTTCTACGGATACGGCCGGCAGTGCGACGACTTCGTCTACCTGTTCATCGGGCCGGCGATCGGCGGCGGCATCGCGATCGACGGCGACTGCCTGCGCGGCGTGACCGGCAATGCCGGCGACATCGCGGTGATTCCGGTGCCGCCCAGCCGGCTGGCCTCCGCGCCGCCGCCGCGCGGCCCGTGGGACATCCTGCTCGCACGCGCCTCGCTGCACGCGCTCGTGCGCCACTTGCGCCATCACGGCGAGACGGTCGAGAACCGCGCCGATCTCGAAGCCTGCATCGCCCGCGGCCTGCCGGCCGTCGACGAATGGATCGACGACTGCGTCGACGCGCTTGCACCGGCGCTGCGCGCGGTGCTGTGCGTGATCGACGCGCCGGTGGTCGTGCTCGACGCCGACACCGATGCGGGCCTGCTCGACGCGGTCACGACCCGCCTGCGCGCCGCGCTCGTGGCCACCGCGCCCGAGGCCCGCGGTACGCCCGTGCTCGTGCGCGGCACGTTCGGCGCCGACGCCGGCGCGATCGGCGCCGCCACGCTGCCGATGTTTTTCAACTTCTCCCCGCGGGCCGGCATCCTCAAGGGCGCCCGCACCGATTCGCAGGAGGTCCACCATGTCGCGTTCTGAGTCGCCCCGCCCGCTGCTCGAGATGCGCGGGATCAGCAAGACGTTCCCGGCCGTGCGCGCGCTCGACAACGTCAGCCTGACCGTCTATCCGGGCGAAATCCATTCGCTGATGGGCGAGAACGGCGCGGGCAAATCGACGCTGATGAAGATCCTGTCGGGCGCCTACCGCGCCGACGCCGGCGGCGAGATCCTGATCGACGGCCAACGCATCGAGATCGACGGCCCGCTCGCCGCACGCGATGCCGGCGTCGCGGTGATCTACCAGGAGTTGTGCCTGTCGCCGAACCTGACCGTCGCGGAAAACATCTACGTCGGCCGCGAACTGCGCCGCGGCAACCGGCGCTGGGGCACGATCGACCGCGCGGCGATGGCGCGCGGCTGCCAGGACGTGCTCGCGCGCCTGGGTGCCCCGTTCGGGCCCGACACGCTCGTCGACACGCTGTCGATCGCCGAACAGCAGCTCGTCGAAATCGCCCGCGCCGTGCACACGCGCGCCCGCATCCTCGTGATGGACGAGCCGACCACGCCGCTGTCGTCGCGCGAAACCGAACACCTGTTCCGCCTGATCCGCCAGTTGCGCGAGGAAGGTCTCGCGATCATCTACATCAGCCACCGGATGGCGGAGATCTACGAACTGTCCGACCGCGTGTCGGTGCTGCGCGACGGCGCGTACGTCGGCACGCTGGAGCGCGCGTCGCTGTCGGCCGAGCGGCTCGTCGCGATGATGGTCGGCCGCGACATCTCCGGTTTCTACAAGAAGGAACACGCGCCGTACGACCCCGGCCACCTGCTGCTGTCGGTCCGCGACATCGCCGACGGTGCGCGTGTTCGCGGCTGCAGCCTCGACCTGCATGCCGGCGAAGTACTCGGCATCGCGGGGCTCGTCGGCGCAGGCCGCACCGAGCTCGCGCGGCTGATCTTCGGGGCCGAGGCGCGCGTGCGCGGCGACGTGAAGCTGGGCGAGCGCACGTTCGGCGCGCACTCGCCGCGCGACGCGATCGACGCGGGCCTCGTCTACCTGACCGAAGACCGCAAGCGCCAGGGCCTGTTCCTCGACATGAGCGTACGCGACAACATCAACATCTCGGTGTGCAACCGCGATGCGCGGCTCGGTGCGCTCGACCTCGCGCGCGGCGCCGAACGGGCACGCGACGCCATCGCGTCACTGTCGATCCGGGTGCCGCACGCGAACGTCAACGTCGGCGCGCTGTCCGGCGGCAACCAGCAGAAAGTGCTGCTGTCGCGCCTGCTCGAGACGAAGCCGCGCGTGCTGATTCTCGACGAACCGACACGCGGCGTCGACATCGGCGCGAAATCCGAGATCTACCGGATCATCAACGAACTGGCCCGTGCCGGCGTGGGCGTAATCGTGATCTCGAGCGAACTGCCGGAAATCATCGGCGTCGCCGACCGCGTGCTCGTGATGCGCGAAGGCGAGATCGCAGGCGAACTCGGCGGACACACGCATACGCCGATCACGCAGGAAGCGATCATCGCGCTCGCCACCGGCTCGCAGGCCGAACTGGCCGACGCGCACTGAGCGCCGCCCCTTTTCATTTCACTCTCACATTCAGGCTACCGAAATGATCAACCCGACCAAGCAGCGGAACCTCGCTTCCGCGACCGCCCACCCGGTCGCCAACCGTACGCCCCTGATGCGCGGCGCCGATCACCGCGCCCGCATGCAATCGCTGATCCGCACGGCCGGCATGCTGCCGGTGCTGCTGGTCCTGTGCGTCGGCTTCGGCTTCCTGACCGACGGCTTCTTTACGTTGCAGAACCTGTCGATCGTCACGCAACAGGCATCGATCAACATCGTGCTCGCCGCCGGCATGACGTTCGTGATCCTGACGGGCGGCATCGACCTGTCGGTCGGCTCGGTGCTCGCCGCCGCGGCCGTCGCGGCGCTCATCGCATCGACCATTCCCGGCTGGGGCTGGCTCGGCGTGCCGTTCGCGCTCATCGTCGGCCTCGTGTTCGGCGCGATCAACGGCGGGCTGATCTCGTTCCTGCGCCTGCCGCCATTCATCGTCACGCTCGGCGCAATGACGGCCGTGCGCGGCGTCGCACGCCTGATCGGCAACGACACGACCGTGTTCAACCCGCAACTGCCGTTCGCCTTCATCGGCAACGGCTCGATCCTCGGTGTGCCGTGGCTCGTCGTGATCGCGTGCGCGGTGATCGCGATCTCGTGGTTCATCCTGCGCCGCACGGTGCTCGGGATGCGGATCTATTCGGTCGGCGGCAACCCGGAGGCCGCACGTCTGTCGGGCATCAACGTGCGGGCGATCCAGATGTTCGTGTATGCGGCGTCGGGCCTGCTCGCCGGCCTCGGCGCGGTGATGTCGGCCGCGCGCCTGTATGCGGCCAACGGCCTGCAGCTCGGCCAGTCATACGAGCTCGACGCGATCGCCGCGGTGATCCTCGGCGGCACGAGCTTCGTCGGCGGCGTCGGCTCGATCGTCGGCACGCTGATCGGCGCGCTGATCATCGCGGTGCTGACCAACGGCCTCGTGCTGCTCGGCGTGTCCGATATCTGGCAATACATCATCAAGGGGCTGGTGATCATCGGCGCGGTCGCGCTCGACCGCTATCGCCAGCGCGACTCGGCCCGTACTTGACTCCCTTCCCTCATCGTTCAACCATCGGCGCGCAGGCAGGTCCTCCTGCGCGCGTTCACCAACAGACCTCACGGAGACACAACGACATGTTCAAGCATACCGCCGCCCTGACCGCCGTCGCCTGCGCACTCGCCTTCGGCGCTGCCGCCGCCCATGCAGCCGACAAGCCGCTGAAATCGATCGGCGTCACGGTCGGCTCGCTCGGCAACCCGTATTTCGTCACGATCGTGAAAGGCGCCGAAGCGCGCGCGAAGCAACTCAACCCGAATGCGAAAGTCACGGCCGTCTCGGCCGACTACGACCTGAACAAGCAGTTCACGCAGATCGACAACTTCATTTCCGCGCACGTCGACATGATCCTGCTCAACGCGACCGACCCGAAGGCGATCGAGCCGGCGGTAAAGAAGGCGCAGGCGGCCGGCATCACGGTCGTCGCGGTGGACGTCGCGGCGGCCGGCGCGAACGCGACCGTGCAGACCAACAACGTGAAGGCCGGCGAACTCGCGTGCGACTACCTCGCGAAGAAGCTGAACGGCAAGGGCAACGTGATCATCGAGAACGGCCCGCAGGTGTCGGCCGTGATCGATCGCGTGAACGGCTGCAAGGCCGTGCTCGCGAAAAACGCCGGCATCAAGC
>NZ_BCPP01000524.1:0-4984 GCF_016586125.1 Burkholderia sp. E168m23 | reverse complement strand
TACTGCACGTACGACGAGTCGCGCAGCTCGCGCAGCCAGTCGGCATACGCCTGCTCGGCCTTGCGCTGGCCGATCGCCTGACGGGCGATGTCCATCTGCTGCTGCACCGACCCTTCCGCCTCGCGGCGGTTCAGCACCTGGATCAGGTGGTAGCCGTATTCGGTACGAATCGGCTGACTGATCTGGCCGTCCTGCAGGTTGTTCATCGCGCGCTCGAATTCCGGCACGGTCTCGCCCGGGCTGATCCAGCCGAGATCGCCGCCCTGCGACGCGGAACCGTCCTGCGAATAGGTGCGCGCGAACTTCGCGAAATCGCCGCCGGCCTCGACCTGGTTGCGGATGTCGACCAGTTGCTGGCGCGCCTGGCCTTCGGACTTGCCTTCGCCGACGCGCAGCAGGATATGGCGCACGTGCGTCTGGACGATCTTCGGCGCCGCGGCGCTCGCGCCCTGGCTCTGGCGGCGATCGACGAGGCGCACGATCTCGAAGCCGTCCGGCACGCGGATCAGCGTCGGGTTGACCTGGCCCGGGCGCAGCTTCGACGCGGCGTCGACGACGTCGGCCGGCAGCGCGCTCGGCGACTTGAAGCCGAGATCGCCGCCCTTCTTCGCGTCGTTCGCTTCGGAGTTGTTCTTCGCGAGGCGCTCGAAATCGGCGCCCGACTTCGCCTGCTGCAGCAGCGCGTCGGCCTTCTTCTGCGCGGCCTCGATGTCGGCCTGCGGCGCGTTGGTGGGCGCCTTGATGAAGATGTGCTGGAAGCGCAGGTCCTGCTGCTGCGACGCGTTCGGCCCGCGCTGGCTCGCGATGTAGTTCGCGACCTCGGCGTCCGACACCGTGATCTTGCCGTCGACCTCGCGCTCGCGCAGCTTCGACAGCATCAGCTCGGTGCGCGCGTCGTTCGTGAAGATGCTCCAGGGCACGCCTTGCGCCTCGAGGCGCCCGCGGTACTGGTCGAGCGTCATCCCGTTCGCCTGCGCGAGACGCTGCAGCGTGGCCTGCACGGTCGCGTCGTCGATACGGATTCCGTCGTCCTTGGCCTTCTGCACCTGGATACGCTCGAGCACCATCTGGTTCAGCACCTGCGCGCGCAGCTGGTCGGCCGGCGGCACCGGCGCGTTCTGCTGCTGCAGCCGGCGCGCGATCAGGCCGACGCGCTGGTCGAGTTCGCGGCCCGTGATCACGTCGTTGTTGACGACCGCGACGACTTCGTCGGCGAGCTGCGCACCTTGCGAACCGAGCGCCTGCGCCGCGGCCGGCGCGGCGACGAGCAGCGCGGCGGACGCGGCGAGGCTGGACACGACTGCCGCGAAACGAAGGGTTTTCTTCATTGCCACTGGAACTCCATTGAAATCGTGCTGACCGGTGCAGACATGCCGGCGTTACTCGTAGTTGCTGAAGCGGGACATCGGCGGCGGCGGCGGCGGCAACGGCGTGTAGCCCGGCACCCCGGCGCGGAATGCGGACACGAGGCCGTTGTCGACGGTCGACAGGCCCTTGAGCGTCAGCTGCATCATGAATCGCGTCGACGAGTTCTGCTGTCCCGACGAATTGATGCCGTTCGCGGCCCGCTGCACCCCGACCCCGAGCGCCCAGCAATCCGCGTCGTATTGTAAGCCGACCAGACCGTCGACCACGCGATCTCCGGCGAGGTCGTAGTTGAAACGGCCGATCGCATACAGGCGGCGCGTGAGCGGCCATTGCGCGGACACCAGGAACTGGTTGATCGGCTGGTTGTCGAGGGTGGTGTTCGCACGCGTATAGCGGTAGCCGACGTTGATCACGCGGCGCTCGCCCGGGCTGTAGCCGAAACCGACGCTCGACTTCACGAGCTGGTTGTTGTTCTGGTTGTACTGGAATGCCGTCTCGGACATGAAGCCCGAGCCGAGCTTCAGCGCGGCGCCGACGATCAGGTCGGAGTGGCGCGCCAGCACGGCGGCCTGCCCGGGGTTCAGCGTGACGCGCTGATCGGCGAAGTAGTACTGCTGCGCGATCACGAAGCGCGCGCGCTCGTCGCCGGTGCGCGGATCGATGAAGCGCGACGTCAGGCCGGCCGTGATCCGGTTCGCATCGGCGATCCGGTCGTTCCCGACGAACGTGTTCGGCTGGTAGATTTCCGCGAGGCCGAAGTCCGATTCCGCGGTGTCGAACAGCGGCGCGTTCGACTGGTCGCGATACGGCGTGTACACGTAGTACAGGCGCGGCTCGAGGGTCTGGATGAAGTCCTGGCCGAACAGGCGCACCGAGCGATCGAAGATCAGGCCCGTGTCGAAGGTCACGGTCGGGATCGACTCGGTGAAGCGCTTCGGGCTGTTCGGCGTGGTCGACGACAGGTAGTTCAGGTCGTACGACGCGAAGTGGTACTGGACCTTCGGCACGACGAAGTAGCCGGGGCCGTACACGCCGTACGAGATGTACGGGTTGAAGACGATCCGGTCGCCTTCGGTCGCATCGGCGGTCGTGATGCGGAACCGCGAATAGTCGGCTTCCGCGCCGAAGTCGAACCCGCCGACGTTGTACTTCGTGTACTTCACGTTCAACTGCGGCTCGCGGCTGTACGGCGCGATCGACGGCGGCAGCGTCTGCCAGTGCTGGTAGCGCGCGAGCACCGACCACGGGCCGTTGTTGTACGTGAGGCCCGCTTCCTGCTGGTACAGCGTCTGCGTCCCGTTGATGAACTGGTTCGCCGAGCCGAGGTCTTCGGGATACGTGTTGTCCGAGACCTTGTTGTAATAGACGTAGCCGCCGAAGCCGCCGCCGAAGTTCTGCTGGTGCTGCCAGTAGATCGCGTAGCGGTTGCGGTGCGCGAGCCGGTCATCCGGCAGGTAATTGGCCGTAAACGTGCCCGAATACGACGGCGACAGATAGCGGAACGTCGCTTCGGTCATCACGCCGCGCCGCGAGATGATGCGCGGCGTGAGCGTCAGGTCGCGGTTCGGCGCGATGTTGAAGTAGTACGGCAGCGACAGCTCGAAGCCGTTGCTCGAGTTCATCGAGAACGTCGGCGGCAGCAGGCCGCTGCGCCGCTCGCCCGACAGCGGGAACGTCATCCACGGGCTCGCGAAGATCGGCACGCCCTGGAAGAACAGCACGCCGTTGCGCGCGGTGCCTTCGTCGGCGCCCGTATCGAAATCGAAGCGGCTGCCCTTGATGTACCAAGCGGGGTTCGTCGAGCACTGGCACGCCGTGTACGTGCCGTTGACGAACACCGAGCGCTCGTTGTCGACCATGTCGACACGCTCCGCGCTGCCCGAGCCGCCCGTCACGTTGAAGTGATACTTCGGCGCGGTCATGAAGCCCTGGTTCGCCTCGATCTTCAGGTGCGCCTCGGGGCCGGCGAACGACGTGCCGCCATTGATCACCTTGACCTGGCCGTACGCATCGGCCATGTCGGTATCCTGATCGTAGTGGATCGCGTCGGCCTTCACGACGGCGTCGCCGCGCCGCAGCTCGGCCGAGCCCTTCGCGGCGAGATCCTGCTCGGCGGTGCCGCTCGTATGGTCGGCGATCACGAAGGCGGCCGGCTTCGCGCCGTCCTTCAGCGGATGATCCTCGAGCTGGGGCGCGAGACGCAGATCCCACGGCGAGTCGAGCGGCTGCGGCTGCGCAGCCGCGCCCGACAGCTGCGCATACGACACGGCCGGCACGAGGCCGGGCACGGCCAGGAGCGCGAGCGCGAGCCGCCGTTTGCGCGGCGCCCCGTCACCGGGGAAAACATTCGGGAATAGCGGTTTGGGCGGCATCTATCGTTTGGCGAATCGCCCCTTGTCAACCGCGCCTGCACGGCACCTCGCGCGCGGCGGCCGCGCCGTCGAGCCGCGACTGCGGCTCTTCGCAAACCGGGGAGGCGATCGGGCGGACGGCGCGACAGGCGGCGGGCCTGCACGGCGGAAGCTGACGCGGGGCGCGTCAAAAAAGTCGTGGGGTATTATATGGCAAGACGTTCCCCCCTCCGCCGAGTTTCATGACGCCCCCATCCGCCGCATCCCAGCCCGACGCCCGCCTCGACGCGCTCACCGCGTGGCTGCACCCGCTCGCCGAGCGCTACGCCCTCGACCTGTCGACCCTCGCGCCCGCCTCGTCGGACGCCAGTTTCCGCCGCTATTTCCGCGTCGCGTCGGCCGCGAGCCCCGGCGGCACGCTGATCGCGGTCGATGCGCCGCCGCCCGAGAAGTGCCGCGAGTTCGTCCAGGTCGCGCAGTTGCTCGCCGCGGCCGGCGACCACGTGCCGGACGTGCTGGCCCACGATTTCGACGCGGGCTTCATGCTCGTGACCGACCTCGGCCGCACGTCGTACATCTCGGTGCTCGATCCGGCGGACCCGACCGCCGCACGCCCGCTGATGCGCGCCGCGCTCGATGCGCTGATCCGCTTCCAGCTCACGTCGAAGCCCGACGTGCTGCCGCCGTTCGACGAAGCGTTCCTGCGCCGCGAAATGGAGCTGCTGCCCGAATGGTTCGTCGGCCGCCACCTCGGCAAGCCGGTCACCGACGCGATGCGCGGCACGCTCGACCGCACCTTCGCGCTGCTGGTCGCGAGCGCGCACGCGCAGCCGCAGGGTTTCATGCTGCGCGACTTCATGCCGCGCAACCTGATGGTCTGCGAGCCGAACCCCGGCGTGCTCGACTTCCAGGACGCCGTATACGGACCGCTGACGTACGACGTCGTGTCGCTGCTGCGCGACGCCTTCATCAGCTGGGACGAGGAGTTCGAGCTCGACTGCTTCGCGTATTACTGGGAAAAGGCGAAAAAGGCCGGCCTGCCGGTCGATCCGGATTTCGGCGAGTTCTACCGCCAGCTCGAATGGATGGGGCTGCAGCGCCATATCAAGATTCTCGGCCTGTTCGCGCGCATCAACTACCGCGACGGCAAGCCGCACTACCTGAACGACCTGCCGCGCTTCCTGACCTATGCGCGCAAGGTCGCGCTGCGCTATCGCCCGCTCGTGCCGTTCGCGAAGCTGCTCGACGAGCTCGAGGGCAACGCA
>NZ_BCPP01000523.1:0-4988 GCF_016586125.1 Burkholderia sp. E168m23 | reverse complement strand
AAGCAGCCCGCGGGCTGCTTTTTTGAACGCCGACGAGCCGCTACACGATCATGCTTCGTAAGCAGCCGGCCGGATCGCGATGACGCGCGAGCCCGGGAACCGCGCGGTGAACGTACTGCCGCGCCCTTCCTCGCTCTGCACGTACAGATGCGCATCGTGCCGCTGCAGCACGTGCTTGACGATCGCGAGCCCGAGGCCCGTGCCGCCCGTATCGCGCGAGCGGCTGCGATCGACACGGTAGAAGCGCTCGGTGAGCCGCGGCAAATCGGCGGCCGGAATCCCGAAGCCGCTGTCCGTGACCGAAAACACGCCCTGCGCGCCCTCGCGCCGCCACGACACGACGATCTTGCCGCCGTCCGGCGTATAGCGGATCGCGTTCGTGACGAGATTCGCGAACGCGCTGAACAGCTCCGTCTGCGCCCCCGTGACGCCGAGCGTCTCGTCGATCGAGAACGCGATGTCGTGATGCCCGTTCGACAGCGTCTGCGCATCCTCCTTCAGATGATCGAACACCGCCCGCATGTCGATCGCATGATCGACCGGCGGCTTGCTCTCGCCTTCCAGCTTCGCGAGCACCAGCAGGTCGGTCACGATGTGCCGCATCCGTGACGCCTGCTGCTCCATCATGTCGAGATAGCGCGCGCGGTCCTCCTCGTTCAGCGGCAGCTCGCGCATCGTCTCCAGGAAACCCGACAGCACGGTGAGCGGCGTCTTCAGCTCGTGCGACACGTTCGCGACGAAGTCACGCCGCATCGCGTCGGTGCGTTCGAGCTCGGTGATGTCCTGCGTGAGCAGCAGCTTGCGGTTCTCGCCGTACGGAAACACCTGCACGGCCAGCACGTTCTGCCGCGAGTCGCCCATGCCGCGCATCAACAGCGTCTCGTCGTAATGCTGCGCATTGAGGTAGCGGACGAAATCGGGATGGCGCACCAGGTTCGTGATGTGCTGGCGCAGGTCGCGCTTCGCATCGAGGCCGAAATGGACTTCGGCGATCGCATTGCACCACTCGATCTGGTCGTGATCATCGAGCATCGCGACACCGTTCGGCGAGGCCTGGATCGCCTGGATGAAACGCGAGTGCTGCTGTTCGACCTGCCGCACCTGCGCATGCCACTGCTTCGCGAGCTTGTGCAGCCGATAGTAGATCTCGCCCCAGATGCCCGGCGCGCTCGGCACCTCGCCGTAGACGGGCGCATCGAGCAGGCGCCACAGACGCTGCGTATGGAAGGTGCTGAAAAAGCCCTGCGCGACCAGCATCACGACCACGAACACGAGGCCCGCGGTCGGGCCGGCGAAGACGCCGACCAATACGCCGATCAGCACGAGCAGCACGAGCGACACCAGAAAGCGCGCCCAGATGATGTTCATGATTCAGCGTCCGAAAGAAGGAGCGGCACGCCGCGGCACGCGGCATGCCCGAATACGTTACGCGTGCTTGGCGAGGCGGTAGCCGCTGCCGCGCACGGTTTCGATCATCGCATCGCAGCCGGCCGGTTTCAAGGCCGCGCGCAATCGTTTGATGTGCACGTCGACGGTACGCTCCTCGACGAACACGTGGTCGCCCCACACCTGGTCGAGCAGCTGCGTGCGGCTGTGCACGCGCTCCGGATGCGTCATGAAGAAATGCAGCAGGCGGAACTCGGTCGGGCCGAGATCGAGCTTGATCTCGCTGCCGTCGCCGTGCGCGGCGACGCGATGCGTGGCCGGGTCGAGGCGCAGCCCGTTGATCGACACGACGTCCTCGGTCAGCTGCGGCGCGCGGCGGCGCAGCACGGCCTTGATGCGCGCCATCAGCTCCTTCGGCGAGAACGGCTTCGTCACGTAGTCGTCCGCGCCGATTTCGAGGCCGAGCACCTTGTCCTGCTCGTCGCCGCGGGCGGTGAGCATGATGATCGGGATGTGCTTGGTCCGTTCGTTGTTGCGCAGGTCGCGCGCGAACGCGATGCCGGACTTGCCCGGCAGCATCCAGTCGAGCAGCACGAGATCGGGCAGCACGTCGCTGATCAGGTTCTGCGCCTGTTCGGCGTTGTAAGCGCGGATCGGGCAGTGACCGGCGTGCTGGAGATTCACCGAGATCAGTTCGGAAATCGCGGGCTCATCTTCAACGACGAGAATGTTGCTGGGCATCGGCACCTCTGTTCTTCCTATGGAGTCGATTAACTGTTGGCTTCGCGATCGAGCGTGTCGCGCGGCTGGTGCCGCACGTCGGTGCCCTTCACGATGTAGATGATGAATTCGGCGATGTTCTTCGCGTGGTCGCCGATCCGTTCGATCGCCTTCGCGATGAACAGGTAGTCGAGGCCGACCGAGATCGTGCGCGGATCTTCCTGCATGTACGACACGAGCTTGCGCACGAACGCGCGGAATTCCATGTCGATTTCCTTGTCGTCCTTGACGATCTGCGCGGCGGCCACCGTATCGAGGCGCGCGAACGCGTCGAGCGCGCGGCGCAGGATCGTCACGGCCATCTCGCCCGACACCTTGATCTCGGCGATGTTGACCGCACGCGCGGCCGGCTCGTCGACCAGGCGGCGCACGCGTTTGGCGATCTTCTCGGCCTCGTCGCCGGCGCGCTCGAGGTTCGTAATCGTTTTCGAAATCGACATCAAAAGACGCAGGTCACGTGCGGCAGGCTGTCTCCGCGCGATGATGTTGCCGCATTCCTGGTCGATGTCCACTTCCATCGCGTTCAGCGTTTCCTCGGCCGCGATCACCTTCTCGGCCGTATCGCGATCGAATTCGTTCAGCGCGCGCATCGCGCCGACGATCTGCGACTCCACGAGTCCGCCCATTTCCAGCACTTTCGACGACACGGCATTCAGGTCCGCGTCGAACTGGCTCGACAGATGTTTATCCGACATGGTTGTTGTTCTCCGTCATCAGCCGAAGCGGCCGGTGATGTAGTCTTCCGTTTCCTTGCGCACCGGCTTGATGAAGATCTTTTCGGTCTCGCCGAACTCGATCAGCTCGCCCAGGTACATGTAGGCCGTGTAATCCGAGCAGCGTGCGGCCTGCTGCATGTTGTGCGTGACGATCACGACCGTGTAGTCGCTCTTCAGCTCCGCGATCAGCTCTTCGATGCGGCCCGTCGAGATCGGGTCGAGCGCCGAGCACGGCTCGTCGAGCAGCAGCACTTCCGGACGGATCGCGATGCCGCGCGCGATGCACAGACGCTGCTGCTGGCCGCCCGACAGCCCGTAGCCGCTCTGGCCCAGCTTGTCCTTCACTTCGTTCCACAGCGCGGCCTTCGTGAGCGCCCACTCGACACGGTCGTCCATTTCCGAGCGCGTGAGCTTTTCGAACATCTTCACGCCGAACGCGATGTTGTCGTAGATCGACATCGGGAACGGGGTCGGCTTCTGGAACACCATGCCGATCCGCGCGCGCAGCAGCGAGATGTCGCGCTTCGTCGTCAGCAGGTTCTCGCCGTCCATCAGGATCTCGCCTTCGGCGCGCTGCTCCGGATAGAGCGCGAACATCTTGTTGAACGTGCGCAGCAGCGTCGACTTGCCGCAGCCCGACGGGCCGATGAACGCCGTCACCTTCCCTTCGGGAATGCGCAGGTTGATGTTCTTCAGCGCGTGGAACTTGTTGTAGAAGAAGTTGAGGTTGTTGACCTCGATCTTCGCGTTCAGCGGCGCGAGCGGACGGCCGTGCGCCGCGTCTTGCGTGCCGGCGGGCGCAGCGGTGCGCTCGACGGGATTCAGGTGGCTTTCTGCCATATTCATCGGATTGCTCCGCCGTTACTTTTTCGAGAAGATCGAGCGCGCCAGGACGTTCAGTCCGAGCACCCCGAGCGTAATCAGGAACACGCCCGCCCACGCGAGCGACTGCCATTCCGCGAACGGGCTCATCGCGAACTTGTAGATCGTGACCGGCAGGTTCGCCATCGGCTGGCTCATGTCCCACGAGAAGAACTGGTTCGACAGCGCGGTGAACAGCAGCGGCGCCGTTTCGCCGGCGATCCGCGCGACCGCGAGCAGCACGCCCGTCACGATCCCGCCGACCGACGCGCGCAGCGTGATCTTCAGCACCATGCGCCACTTCGGCGTGCCGAGCGCGACGGCCGCCTCGCGCAGCGCATTCGGCACGAGCTTCAGCATGTTCTCGGTCGTGCGGATCACGATCGGGATCTGCAGCAGTGCGAGTGCGATCACGCCGGCCCAGCCCGAGAAGCGCCCCGACTTCGCGACGACGATCGCGTACACGAACAGGCCGATGACGATCGACGGCGCGGACAGCAGGATGTCGTTGATGAAGCGGATCGTGCTGGCCAGCAGGTTCTTCTGCCCGTATTCGGCGAGATAGACGCCCGCGAGGATGCCGATCGGCGTGCCGACCAGCGTGCCGAAGCCGCACAGCAGCAGGCTGCCGACGATCGCGTTCGCGAGACCGCCGCCTTCGGTGTTCGGCGCCGGCGTCGATTCGGTGAACAGTTGCAGCGACAGGCCGCCGACGCCGAGATGCACGGTCGTGTAGAGAATCCACACGAGCCACAGCAGGCCGAACGCCATCGCGCCGAGCGACGCGGTGAGCGCGATCGCGTTGACGGCCTTGCGCTTGCGCTGCAGGCGGTTGCGCATCGCGTCGAGCGCGGCGCCGTCCGGCCCCGGGAAATTCATGATGGGCTCGCTCATTTCTTGCCCTCTCCCTTCTCGAGACGAAGCAGCAGCAGTTTGGAGATGGACAGCACGATGAACGTGATCACGAACAGGATCAGGCCGAGTTCCATCAGCGCGGACGTATGCAGGCCCGGCTGCGCTTCCGCGAATTCGTTCGCGAGCGCCGACGTGATGCTGTTGCCCGGCGCGAACAGCGACACGCTGTCGAGCAGGTTCGTGTTGCCGATCACGAAGGTCACGGCCATCGTTTCGCCGAGCGCGCGGCCGAGGCCGAGCATCACGCCGCCGATCACGCCGGTCTTCGTGTAGGGCAGCACGACCTTCCACATCACTTCCCAGGTCGTGCAGCCGATCCCGTATGCCGAT
>NZ_BCPP01000522.1:0-4994 GCF_016586125.1 Burkholderia sp. E168m23 | reverse complement strand
CAAGGCCGCGATCTTCGCGTATGAGAAGGGCGCGACGATGGACTACGAAACGCTCGCGCCGGCGCGCCGCGTGATGTTCTTCCTCGACAACGACACGTTCACGAACCTGTCGCCGGCCGGTGTCGCGCTGTTCGACGCAGCGGTGGACTGGGCGGCCGGGCGGCGCTGAGCCGCCACGCGCCGATCACGCGGCCGGCGGCGGTGAACGCCGCCGCGATGCTGCCTCGATCAGTTGCGCCAGCGCTTGCGCGGGCTCCGACATCGTGCGCCGCGCGCGATGCACGAGCCCGATGTCGCGGTGGAACGTGTGATGCCCGAGGTCGATCGCGCGCACGCCAGCCGGCCAGCGACGATACGCGGCGGTCTGCGGCACGATCGCGACGCCGACGCCGTTCTGGACCAGCTTGACGATCGCGTCGAGCTCGTCGAGTTCGCAGGTGTCGCGCACCGCGATGTGCATCTTGCGCAGGAAGCGGTCGACCTGCCGGCCGCCGAACGACGCGCGGTCGTAGCGCACGAACGGCGCGTTCGCGAGCAGCGCAGCCCAGTCCTTGCCTTTCACGCCGCGCGGCACGATCAGCCGGAACGGCTCCCGCGCGAGCGTCGTCCAGTGCAGGTCGCTCTGCAGCGCGAACGGCGGCCGGATGATCGCGGCCATGTCGATCTCGCCCGCGTCGACCCGGTTGACCAGCTCGATCGACAGCCCCGGGATCACGCGCGTGCGGCACGCGGGTTGGCGGCGATGGAAATCGGCCAGCGCGGCCGGCAGCAGCGCGCTCTGCACCGACGCGATCGCGCCGATCGTCACGCGCACGGCGGCCGGCGAGCCGGGCGCGGTCGAGCTCAGGTTCTCGTACAGGCCGATCAGCGCCTGCGCCTGGTCGAGCACGTGATGGCCGCGCTCGTTGAGCCGCGCCGAACGCCCTTGCCGGTCGAACAGCGCGAAGCCGAGCTCGGCCTCGAGGCGCTGCATCTGCGCGCTCACGGCCGCCTGCGTGAGCCCGATACGATTGCCGGCGGCGGCAAAGGTGCCTTCCCGGGCGACGGCGACGAGGGTTTTCAGTTCGCGGATCATTCATCGATTCCATTTGTGAATCGCAAAACTATATATTGATTTAATTTTTGCTCGGCGTTGTCTACCATGATGCCGTTCTCGCGTCACGCGAGCGTTTCTTCACGAGGCCATCATGAGTCTTTCCCCGTTTCACCTGGCGATTCCGGTCTACGACCTGCCGGCCGCGCGCGATTTCTACGGCCGCGTGTTCGGGCTGGAAGAGGGGCGCTCGAGCGCGCAGTGGGTCGATTTCAACTTTTACGGGCATCAGCTCGTGATCCACGAGCATCCGAAAACCGCATCGGAGGAAGGCGCGCATACGAATGCGGTCGACGGCCACGACGTGCCGGTGCCGCATTTCGGGATCGTGCTCGACTGGGCGAGCTGGGAAGCGCTGGCCGAGCGGCTGCGCGGGTTCGGCGTGACCTTCGTGATCGAGCCGTACGTGCGGTTTCAGGGGCAGGTCGGCGAACAGGCGACGATGTTCCTGTTCGATCCGTGCGGCAATGCGCTCGAATTCAAGGCGTTCCGCGACATCGGCCAGCTGTTCGCGAAGTGACTGGCCGCGGCGCCAGCGCCGATCGACATTGGGTGCGAGAATGCGGCCTTCGGCCCGGCCGCGCGCAGTTGCGGCGACCGGCGCCGCGCCGCACGGCATCCGTCCGTGCGCGCCGTTTTCCAAGGAACCCGTATGGACAGTCACATCGCGCCGGTGGCGCTGAACAAGGCCTACCGTCTCCTCAATCACGGCCCGACCGTGCTCGTATCGGCCCGCCACGACGGCGTCGACAACGTGATGGCCGCCGCCTGGGCGTGCGCGCTCGACTTCCTGCCGCCGAAGCTGACGGTCGTGCTCGACAAATCCGCGAAGACGCGCGAACTCGTCGAGCGCAGCGGCACGTTCGTGATCCAGGTGCCGACGGCCGCGCAACTGCAGCTCACGCATGCGGTCGGCAGCTACAGCCTCGCGGAGCGCCCCGACAAGCTGCGCGAAGCGGGCGTCACGCTGTTCGACGTCGACGGCCACGACCTGCCGTTCGTCGCCGGCTGCTCGGGCTGGCTCGCGTGCAGGCTGATTCCCGAGCCGCACAACCAGCAGACCTACGACCTGTTCATCGGCGAGGTGGTCGCCGCGTGGTCCGACACGCGCGTGTTCCGCGACGGCCACTGGTATTTCGAATCGGCCGATCCCGCGCTGCGCAGCCTGCACTACATCGCGGGCGGCAATTTCTATGCGATCGGCGAATCGCTCCATGTCGACGTCGATCCGGACGCGCAGTAAGCGTCGGACGGTCGGCCATTCCTCACCAGAGCGCGCGTCATGCGCGCTTTTTCAATTCCGCCAGCATGAGGTCGGCGAACGCCTGCGCGACGCGCGGCAGCGTGCGCCCGCGCTTCGCGACGAGCGCGATCGGCCGCACGAACGCGGGATCGTCGATCGGCTTCACGACGAGATCGGGCTCGGCGCGCACCTCGCGCGCGGTCGCGGGCAGGATCGTCACGCCGAGGCCGCCGCGCACCATCGCGACCGCCGTCATCATGTAGGTCGGTTCGCACGCGATGTCGGGCGTGCAGCCGGCCGCTTCCAGCGCGGCATCGACGACGCTGCGCACACTCGTGCCTTGCGCGGTGAGCACGAGCGGCACGCCGGCGACGTCGGCGGTGCCGACACGGCGCTTGCGCGCGAGCGGATGATCCTTCGGGCACACGGCGACGAGCTGGTCGGCGCCCGCATACAGCACTTCCAGCGACGCATCGAACGTATCGCCGCCGGTCAGCCCGAGATCGGCATCCTCGTTGCGCACGAGCGTGGTGACGAGGCTCGCGACGCCGTCGCGGATCTCGAAGCCCGCGCGCGGCACGTCGCGCCGGAACGACTGGATCAGCTCCGGCAGCACGCTCGACGCGAAGGTCGGCAGGCACGCGAGCCGCACCGTGCCGCTCGCGCCTTCGCCGAGCGCGCGCGCATCGCGCAGCACGCGTTCCATGTCGTCGAGCGAGCGCTGCAACAGCGGCAGCAACTCGCGGCCGGTCTGCGTGAGCGCGACGCTGCGGCTGTTGCGGTCGAACAGGCGCGCGCCGACGATGTCCTCGAGCCGGCGAATCTGCACGGTCAGCGCCGGCTGCGACAGATGCAGCCGCGCGGCCGCACGCGTGAAGTTGCCGGCGTGCGCGACGGTGACGAACGCGCGAATGTCGCGAAGATTCAGATCCATAACGATTCATGATTGCTGCGATCAAATCATTTCAATTGTGCTATCGCTGCGCTGACCTTACGCTCGTCTCCAACAAAAGACAAGGTAGGAGACACGGATGCTGCCGTTACTCGGGCTGGGCACGATCGTCGTGCTGCTGGCCGCGATTCTGTCGAAGCGGATGTCGCCGCTCGTCGCGCTGATCATCGTGCCGATCGCCGCGTCGCTGCTCGGCGGCTTCGGGTTGCACACCAGCAAGTTCGTCATCGACGGGCTGAAGGGGCTCGCGCCCGTCGTCGGGATGTTCGTGTTCGCGATCCTCTATTTCGGGACGATCACCGACGCCGGCACGCTCGACCCGATCATCGACCGGATCTTGCGCGCGGTCGGCACGCGGCCGACGCGCATCGTGATGGGCACGACGCTGCTCGCGCTGCTGATTCACCTCGACGGCTCGGGCGCCGTGTGCTTTCTCGTGACGATTCCCGCGGTGCTGCCGCTGTACGACCGGCTGAAGATGGACCGCCGCGTGCTGGCCGCCGCCGTGTCGATGGCCGCGGGCATCAACTTCCTGCCGTGGACGGGCCCGATGATCCGGGCGTCGGCCTCGCTGCACCTGCCGGTGTCGGCGCTGTTCAATCCGCTGATTCCGGTGCAGGCGATCGGGCTCGTGTTCGTGTTCGGCGTCGCGTACTGGCTTGGGCGGCGCGAGGAGAAGCGGCTCGGCCTGTCGCGCGACGATGCGTCGATTCCGCTGCCGAAACGCGAGCTGACGCCTGACGAGCAGGCGCTGCGCAGGCCGCACCTGTTCTGGTTCAACCTCGTGCTGACGCTCTTCGTGCTCGGCACGATGGTCGTGATGGGCGAGAAGATCCCGCCCGCGATCATGTTCATGGTCGGGCTGTGCATCGCGCTAATGGTGAATTACCCCGACGTCGACATGCAGAGAAAGCGCGTCGACGCGCATGCGCGTGCCGCGCTGATGATGGCCGGCATCCTGCTCGCGGCCGGCGTGTTCACCGGGATCATGCAGGGCAGCGGGATGCTGAAGGCGATGGCGCAGGCGGCGGTCGGCTTCGTGCCGCCGTCGATGGCCGGCCACATACCGGTGGCGCTCGGCCTCGCGTCGATGCCGCTCAGCATGCTGTTCGATCCCGATTCGTTCTACTTCGGCGTGCTGCCCGTGATCGCCGAAGTGGCCGGCCAACTGGGCGTGCCGGCCGTGCAGGTCGGGCAGGCGGCGCTGCTCGGCCAGATGACGACGGGCTTTCCGGTCAGCCCGCTCACACCGGCGACGTTCCTCGTCGTCGGGCTGTGCGGGATCGAACTGGCCGAGCACCAGAAGTTCACGTTTCCGCTGCTGTTCGGCGCGTCGATCGTGATGACGATCGCGTGCGTCGTGCTCGGCGTGTTTTGATTTTTGTCGGCGATGCGCTCGCCGGATGACGGTACGGACATGACAGCAAAGCAACCTGAACGGCGCGTGCGCATCGGTGCGGGCGCCGGCTACTCGGGCGACCGGATCGAGCCCGCGGTCGAACTGGCCGAACACGGGCAACTCGACTACCTGGTCTTCGAATGCCTGGCCGAGCGCACGATCGCGATCGCGCAGCAGGCGCGCCGCAACGATCCGGCGCTCGGCTACGATCCGCTGCTCGACGCGCGGATGCAGGCGGTGCTGCCGGTCGCGGCGGTAAAGCGCGTGCGCATCGTGTCGAACATGGGCGCGGCGAATCCGCGCGCGG
>NZ_BCPP01000521.1:0-5002 GCF_016586125.1 Burkholderia sp. E168m23 | reverse complement strand
TTATCGCCCCCGCTCTGAGAGATATGTTGTCGTATGTTTATGCGCAAAAACTTCAATTAAATCGCCTCGGCCGCCCCTATCCGCCACGGCGATTTCCCTGCTCGCCAGCCTCCGTCGGCTCGCCTCGGTCATTCCGCCTTTGGTCAGCCCCGCAGCCCAGGAATTGCCTCTGCCTTCCCGCCACGGAATCGACCTCATCCGCCCCTGCTCCGCTACACCGCCTTCAACGCGCGCCGCGCCACCTCCGCGAAATACCGCGCGCCCACCGGCAAAATCTCGTCGTTGAAATCGTACGTCGCGTTGTGCAGCGGCACGCCGCCCTGCCCGGCCGCTTCGCCGTTGCCGATGAACACGAAATTGCCCGGCACCGCCTGCAGGAACGCGCCGAAATCCTCAGAAACCATCATCGGCTGCACGTTGGCGTTCACCGCGTCGGCGCCCACGATATGCGCGGCGGCCTGCACGGCCGTGTCGACCCATTCCGGCGAATTCACCGTCGGCGCGAACTCGTGCGTGTAGTCGAACGTGCAGGTCGCGCCATGCGTACGGCAGATCCCTTCGCTGATCTCGCGCATCCGCGTTTCCAGCAGCGCCTGCACGTCGCGCGAATAGCTGCGCGTGTCGCCCTTGATCGTCACCGTCGACGGCAGCACGTTGCGCAGCCCGTCGGTGACGAATTCCGTGCAGGAGATCACCGCCTGCTGGCCCGGATCGAGATTGCGCGACACGATCGTCTGCAGCGCGAGCACGATCTGCGAACCAATCACGATCGGATCGATGCCCATGTGCGGACGCGCCGCATGCGTGCCGCGCCCGTCGATCCGGATCACGAAGTTGTCCTCGCTCGCCATGATGCCGCCCGCACGCGTCGCGAACGTGCCCGCGCGCATGCCCGGCATGTTGTGCGCGCCGAAGATCGCATCGACCGGAAAGCGCTCGAACAGCCCGTCGGCCATCATCGCCTTCGCGCCGCGGCCGTGCTCTTCCGCCGGCTGGAAAATGAAGCGCACCGTGCCGTCGAAATCCTTGCGCTCGGCCAGCAGTTGCGCGGCGCCGAGCACCATCGACATGTGGCCGTCGTGCCCGCACGCATGCATCTTGCCCGGCGTGCGCGACACGTGTTCGCGGCCCGGCGCGTGCTCGGCGATGTTCAGCGCGTCCATGTCCGCGCGAATGCCGATCGCGCGCTGACCGGTGCCCGCCGTCAGGTTCGCGACGAGCCCCGTGCCGCCGATGCCGCGATGCACGTCGAGCCCGAGCGTCGTGAGAATCCGCGCGACGTAGTCCGACGTATTCACTTCTTCGAAACCCGTCTCCGGATACTGGTGCAGATGGCGGCGCCAGGTTTTCAGCTGCCCCTGCAGCGTGCTTTCTGCCGTTGCGTCGATTGCGTCCATTGCGTTTGCCTCGTCGGTCGTCATGTCGGTCGTCACGTCGTTCAAGCCGCCACCGCCACGCGGCTCAGCCAGTCGCGCTGCCGCGCGAGCACCGCGGCGGCCGTCTCGCCGACGCAATCCCGGTACACGGACGGCGCGGTCGCCCCTTCCGTGTTGATCGCCAGCACGCGCGCATTCGCGTCGAGTCCGACCTGCCGCGCAAGCGCCGGGTCGCGCATCAGCACGTCGAGCCCCGCCACGCCGGCCGCGCCCGATTCGCCGGCGACGAGCGGCACGTCGCGTTCGCTGCCGGCCGCGAGGCCGCGCATCGTCTGCACCGCGTCTTCATCGTCGATCAGCATGAAGTGGTCGATGCACATCTCGAGGAAATCCCACGCGAGCGGCGACGCCTCGCCGCACGCGAGCCCGGCCATCACCGAATCGACGCTGCCGCTCGCCTTCGTCGCGCGCCCGGCCAACGCGCTCTGGTACAGGCAATCGGCTTGGCGCGGCTCGACGACGACGAAGCGTGGCCGCTGCACGCCGTCGCGCTCCCACAGGTAACTCGCGACGCCCGCGGCGAGGCCGCCCACGCCGCCCTGCAGGAACACGTGCGTGAACGGCCGCCCGTCGTCCTCCGCCGCCTGCGCGACCGCTTCGGCGGCGATCACGCCGTAGCCCTGCATCACGTCGCGCGGAATCGCTTCGTAGCCGTCGTACGACGTATCCGACACGACGTACCAGCCGTTCGCCTGCGCGAGCTGCGCCGCGCAGACGACCGATTCGTCGTAGTTCCCCGCGATGCGCACGATTCGCGCGCCGTACGCCGAGATCGCGCGTTCGCGCTCGGCGTCGACGTTCGCGTGCAGCACGATCACGCAGCCGCAGCCGATCGCGCGCGCGGCGGCGGCCAGCGCGCGGCCGTGATTGCCGTCGGTCGCGCTGATCACCGTCAGGTCGGCCAGCTCGGACGCGTAGCGGCCAGTGACGAGCCCCTGCGGATCGAGTGCCTGCGAGCGCCGCAACCGCTTCACGAGCCGCACCAGCGCGATCGGCGCGCCGAGCGCCTTGAAGCTGCCGAGCGGCGAGCGGCACGACTCGTCCTTCACGCTGACGCTCGCGACGCCGAGCCGCGCGGCCAGATCGGGCAGCGCCCGCAGCGGCGTGCGCGCGTTCCCGACGAGCGGCCAGTGCGCGAGCCACGCACCGCTCTCGTCGGCCGACGCGATGTTCATCACGCGGCGCAGCGCGTTCGGGTAGGCGGTGCGCGACGCGCGCGGGTTGGCGATCAGCATGGCGAAAGGCTCCGGATCGGGACCGCGCAGGCGGGCGGTCAGGTGAGACAGATGGGTCGGGGCAGGCAGGCGCGCATTGCGCTTGTCGCCCGTTGGAAAAATAATATTGCGCATGCCGGTGAATGAAATCGCCAAATCGACCGCTCCGACGCAAAAATTTCTCATTCTTTCGAGGTTTCACGCACCATCATGACGACCCCTCTCGATGCGTTCGATCGCAAGCTGTTGATGGAACTCCAGCGCGACGCGCAGACGCCGCAGGCCGAGCTCGGCGCGCGCGTCAACCTGTCGACCGCCGCGGTGAACCGGCGGCTGCGGCGCCTCGCGGAAGATGGCGTGATCGAGCGCTACACGGCCGTCGTCGCGCCGGACAAGGTCGATCATCCGCTGACGATCGTCGTGAACGTCGAGGTCGAAA
Source organism: Burkholderia sp. E168m23 (assembly GCF_016586125.1). Taxonomy (NCBI): domain Bacteria; kingdom Pseudomonadati; phylum Pseudomonadota; class Betaproteobacteria; order Burkholderiales; family Burkholderiaceae; genus Burkholderia; species Burkholderia sp. E168m23. Next base: position 1,913 of record NZ_BCPP01000521.1, on the reverse strand, counting down.
GCGAGCAGATCGACCAGCTCGATGCGATGAAGCGCACGTTCGAGCGCTGCCCGCAAATCCAGCAGTGCTACTACGTGACGGGGGAATGGGATTTCGTGCTGATCCTCGCGGTGCGCAACATGGATCAGTACAACGCGCTCACGCGCGAGCTGTTCTTCGCGAACAACAACGTGAAGCGGTTCAAGACGCTGGTCAGCATGAGCCGCGTGAAGGTCGGGCTCGACGTGCCGGTCGATGCCGGCGAGTGAATGCGGCGATGAAACAGCCGGCGCACGACAACGTGCGCCGGCCGTTTCCCATCGACGGTTACCTCAACGACAACTGAAGCTCGCCGCCGAGTTCAGGTCGCCCGAACCGTTGTAGCGCGCGACCTGCGGATACGGGCACAACGGACGCGTGCGGCCCGCGCCCCAAGACGTCGGCACGTCCGCATTCGGCACCGCGTTCGTCGTATCGCGCGCGGTCGCCACGACCGCCGCGGGCGCCTGCCCCTGTTCGACCCACGCGACGAGCGGCGTCAGCATGTCGAACTGATCGGCGGTCGGGCCGCCCGAGCAGTGGTTCATCCCCGGCACCGGATAGAAGCGAGCAAAGCTCGACGCATCGCCGCCGTTCGCCTGCGCGACCTGCGCGTACCAGTCGCGCGTGTCGTTGAACGAGAACACCGGGTCGCCCGTGCCGTGATAGACGAGCAGCTTCGCGCCGCGCGACTTCAGCGCGGCGAGGTTCGTCTCGTCGGGCGGCGTCATGAACGACCACGACGATTGCGTGTAAGTGCCGTTCGTCGCGAAAATCGCCGGCGCATCGTTGTCCATGTCGAAACCGAGCGCGAAACCGGGCAGGTTCGCGAGCGCCGCGGCGGTTTTCGGCGGCGTCATGAACGTGAACGCCATCGCGGCCGGATCGAGCGTGATGGAATTCGACTGCTTCCACCCGGCCCAGCCTGGGCCCGAGATGCCCGGATCGTACGGAAAGCTCGCGTACAGCGCCGTGCCCGCGCTGTTGCGCGCACCGGTGAACACGTTCTCCAGCGCGGTTTTCTGCGCAGGCGTCAGGCACGATCCGGTGCGCGTGCCGTTCGCGCAGGTCGGGATGTCCGTGTCGACGCTGAAATGCGCCTGGCACGCGGCGACGTCCTGCACCATCCCGTCGGCCGCGCCATCGAGCGCATCGCATTTTTCGAGAATCTTCGCGCCGACGAACTGGCGTTCCGCATCGTTGAAACCGCTGCGGATGTCCGGCAACCCGTTCGTTCCGGTGGCCGACGCGATCTTCGCGAACTGCTGGGCGCCATACATCTCCCCGATCGCCGCCTTCGGCAGATGGAAGCCCGGATCGCCCGCGATGATGCCGTCGTAGTCGGCCGGGTTGCGCACCGCCGTGACCATCGCGTGACGGCCGCCGTTCGAGCAGCCGCCGAAATAGCTGCGATCGGGCGCCTTGCCGTACGCGAGCCGGATCACCTGCTTCGCCATCGGCGTCAGCGCGTCGACGGCGCCGTAGCCGTAATCGATCCGCGCCTGCGGATCGAGACCGAACAGCGGATTCTGCGCGGCGCTGTGCCCGGAATCCGAGCTGATCACCGCGAAGCCCTGATTCAGCGCGTTGGTCAGCGGCCCGCCGCCGCCGATCTCGCCGGTCGCGGTCACGACGTTGCCGTCGAGCCCGCCGTTGGCCTGGTAGAAGAAGCGGCCGTTCCACGCTTTCGGCAAACGCATCTCGAAGCCGATCGCATAGGTGTTGCCGTCCACCCCGCTCACGCGCTGGTTCATCTTGCCTGCGATCACGCAGTGCTCGGCGACCGGCTTGCCGGCCACCGTCAGCGTGCCGGCCGCGGCGGTCGTCACCGACGTGAACGACGTGTTCGCATACGCGAGCTTCGCGGCGAGCGCGTCGCAGGTCTGCGCCATCGT
>NZ_BCPP01000520.1:0-5004 GCF_016586125.1 Burkholderia sp. E168m23 | reverse complement strand
CCGCCGTCGAGATCGACGAGATCGCCGGGCTGGTACTTCGTGTCGGCCACCGTCGATACGAGGTGAAAGCGCACCGGCTGCCCGAGCTGCAGCGCGAACGTGCGATCGTCGAGATGGATCTCGCGGCCTTCTTCCGCGCCGCGCGGCAGCAGACAAACACCGCGCGCGACAGCACCCTCGGCGCCATCGTCGAGCACGAGGAAATAGCTGCGCGCGGAGCCGCCGCCGATGCGCGGCGCATGTCCGGCGCGCGCAAGCCCGTAGGCCACCGCGCCGCGCGCGACGGCCACGTCCGGATGCGCGTTGTGCAGCACGTCGAGCGGTGCGCCGCGCCACGTACCGAGCGTCTGCGCGAGACGGCCGGCGAGCGCGCCCGCGCGGAACACGCCGCCGTTGAGCAGCAGCGTGTCCGGCAGCGGGCCTTCCGCATGACGCTTCAGGAACGCGGCGACGTGGCGCGTGACGGCCGCGTCGCTCGCATACGGCAAGCCGAATTCGACGATCGCCGCGCGCGCACGGCGCGGCAATTCGCCGGCCTCGACCTGCGGAAAGAACCCGTCGACGACGATCTGCTCGACTTCCTGTCGCGTCAGCTCGGCCGAACGCGCACCGCCGACGAGCTTGCTGCCCGCGCCGAGCAGCGTGACGGTGACGGACGCGGGCGCGTCGTCGCCGAGCAGCCGCTCCTTCGCCGCGCGGCAGCGCTCGACGAGTTGCGACAGGCTCGCGGCCGACAGCCGCGTACCGGGCTCGGTCAGCCGCGACTCGACCAGGCGCGCGAGCGCGAGGTCCATGTTGTCGCCGCCGAGCATCAGGTGATTGCCGACGCCGACGCGCGTGAAGGTCGGTTCGCCGTCGTCGCCCGGCGCGACGTCGACGAGCGTGAGGTCGGTCGTGCCGCCGCCGACGTCGCAGATCAGCACGCGCCGCGCCACGGTGAACGTCTCGCGCAACGTGTCGCGCTGGCCGTACAGCCAGTCGTAGAACGCGGCTTGCGGCTCTTCCAGCAACCGCAGCGCCGGCAGCTTCGCGCGTCGCGCGGCCTCGACGGTCAACGCGCGCGCGCCGTCGTCGAACGACGCGGGCACCGTCAGGATCACGTCCTGCTGCGCGAGCGGCGCATCGGGAAAACGCGCGTTCCACGCGTCACGCACATGCGCGAGATAGCTCGCGCTCGCGTCGACCGGCGACACCTTGTCGACGCCGTCGGCCGCGCCCCACGGCAGGATCGCCGCGAGCCGGTCGACCGCGGCGTGCGACAGCCAGCTCTTCGCGCTCGACACGAGCCGGCCCGGTACCTGCGCGCCGAGCGTGCGCGCATAGCGGCCGATCACGGCGGGCGGCGCATCGGCCGCGTTCGCCTTCGTGTTTACCTTCGGATCAGCCGCCCACGGCAGCCGCAGCGCGTCCGGCGGCAACTCGCCCGCCGCCGGGTGATAGCGCACCGACGGCAGCAGCGGCTGCGCGGCCACCGCGCCGGGCCCGACCAGTTGCTCGACGTCGAACACGCGGATCGCGTCGGAACCGGCCTCGACGTACGCGACGACCGTATTACTGGTGCCGAGGTCGATGCCGACCGTATAACGCTTCATCGCGCTCAGGCGGCGCCGCGCACGTCGAACTCGACCTTCCAGCGCTCGTTCGTGCCGCTCGGGATCGCCTCGAGTTCGAGCGTGCCGGCTTCGGTCACGCGCGCATGCAGCTTCACCGGCACGACTTCGCCGACCGTCCGCCCTTCGGCGGGCAGCGTCGCCTGGATTTCCTCCAGCTCCTGCAGCTCTTCCGGCGACCAGTAGTCGAGCAGCGTGCCGACCTGATCCTGACGACGCACCGACGACCCGAAGAAGCGGAACTGCACCGGTTCGCCGACGACGAGGCCGAACTCCTGCGGCGGCAGCGCCGCGTCCGAGCCTTCCTCCATCCCGAACGGCGCGACGCACAGCGCCTGCACCGGCGGCTCCAGCCCCGGCACCGCGGGCATCGCCGATTCGATCGCGACGTAGTACGCACGCGCCGTGCCGCCGCGAATGCGCACGCCACGGCCGCGCTTCACGTAGCCGTAGTACGCCGCGCCGCGCGCGACCGCGAGATCGAGATCCGCGCCTTCGAGCAGGCGCGCGGGCGGCGCGCCTTCGGCGGCGAGCCAGTTGTTGAGCGTATCGAGCACGCGCTGCGTGAGCAGCGTCGACTTGAACACGCCACCGTTGAACAGCACGGCGGTCGGATGCAGGAACGTCGCGCCTTGCGGCAGCGTGCGCTGCACGCCTTCGAGCGTGTCGAGCGCCGCGACCTGGCGACCGAGGAACGCCGCGAGATGGCGCGTGATGCCGGCGTCCTGCGCATACGGCAGGCCGAGCTGCGTCAGGCCGACACGCGCGCGGCTCACCGGGCGCGCGGCCGCATCGACCTGCGGGAAGAAGCCTTCGAGAATCGTCTGCGTGAGTTCCGCGCGCGTCAGCTCGGTGCGGATCGAGCCGCCGATCAGCTTCGAGCCGCGGCTCGGCACGACGAGCGGCACCGCATCGGTGGTCGGGTCGGACAGCAGCGTTTCCTTCGCCGAGCGGCACGCGTAGGTCAGCGCGCGCAGTTGCCACGGATCGGCCTGCGTGCCCTGCTGCGCGAGCTTGCGTGCGACCACGTGCGCGAGCGCGAGGTCCATGTTGTCGCCGCCGAGCAGGATGTGCTCGCCGACGGCCACGCGATGCAGTTCGAGATTGCCGTCGCGCTCGACCACCGCGATCAGCGACAGGTCGGTCGTGCCGCCGCCGACGTCGACGCACAGGATCAGGTCGCCGACCTGCACCTGCTTGCGCCAGCCGCCTTCGCTCTTCTGGATCCAGCTATACAGCGCCGCCTGCGGCTCTTCAAGCAGCGTCATCCGCGTGTAGCCTGCGGCGCGGGCGGCCTCGGCCGTCAACTCGCGCGCGGCCGGATCGAACGACGCGGGGATCGTCACCGTCACGTCCTGGTCGGCGAACGGCGCGTCGGGATGCGCGTGGTCCCACGCTTCACGCAGGTGCGTGAGATAACGGATCGAGCTTTCCAGCGGCGACACGCGGGCCACTTCCGGCGGCGCATCGCTCGGCAGGATCGCCGCGCGGCGGTCGACGCCCGGGTGACACAGCCAGCTCTTCGCGCTCGACACGAGGCGAATCGGCGTGCCGGCGCCGCGCGTGCGCGCCATCTCACCGACCGCAAACGCACGCGAGGCCGTCCACGGCAGCGTCAGGTCGCCCTGGGTCAGTTCGCTTTCATGCGGCAGGTAGAGGAACGACGGCAGCAGGTCGCGCGATTCCAGCGCGCCGGGCGCGGTCAGTTGCGCGATCGGCAGTACCTGCTGCACGATCTTTTCGCCGTCGCTCGTGCTGCTGTCGACGTACGACAGCGCGCAATGGGTCGTCCCGAGATCGATACCGATCGAATAGCGCGGATCGCTCACAGTTCCACCTCCGCCGGTGCGATCACCGATGCGTCGTGGCTGCCCGTCAGCTTCGGCAGGCGCACGTCGGACACGCGCCAGCCGCGATGGCTGACGGTGCCGGTGAACGGCGCGGAGCCGACCACGTTGCCGGTCACGCGCACGGCCGTCGCGTCGAAGCCGGCGGGCAGCGTCACGCGGCTGCCTTCGGCTTCATCGCGCACCGGCACGATCGTGAAGTGTTCGCGCAGCGCGGCGCGGCAACCGTCGTGCACGAGGCGCGCGGCCGCGCCGATGTCGGCGTCCGCGTAGCCGGCGATGTCTTCCTCGACGAAATCGATGAAGCGCGCATCGCGCTGCAGCAGGCCGAGCAGTTGCAGGGCGGCCTGCGGGCTCGCTTCGCGCAGCTCGGGGGCCGGCGCCTTCACCGGCGCGGGTGCGACGGGCGCGGCAGCGGGTGCCGGGGTCGGGACGGGTGCAACGGGTGCCGACGCGCCATCGCGCACGCGCAGTACGTCGGCCGCGAACTCGCGATTGCCGAGCACGGAGAAGAACGTGCCGACGGCCAGCGACAGCCGGCCGAAGAAGGACAGGTTGGATTCGGGCATGGGGTCTGGACTCCTGTGGGCTCGCAGCACGGCGAGCGTTTCTTGCCTGGGCGCCGGGCGGCGGCGTGCGGCATGCGCACTGGCGCCGCCCGGCGCGTGATTCGAACGCGCCCTCGCGGGTGCGGAAAACCCGTATTTTGCCCTGTGGCGGGCGAACCGGGCAGAAGTTGGGGGACAGAACATGGCGGCGCGGCGGTTTCGGCCGCGCCGGATCGTGCCAGATTGCATGTCAGGCGCGCTCGATCGGGATGCTGCGCCACGTCAGCGCGTGTACCCCCGCAGCGCCGCCTTCGCCTCGAAATCACGCGACAGCATGCCGAGCGTGACTTCGCCAAAGCGTGCCAGGAGCGACGCTTCGGCCTCCTTCAGCGTCGCCGACAGATGCGCGTTGACCGCCTGTTCGACCAGGCATTCGGGCTCGTCCTCGGGCACCAGGTCGGAAAACAGCGGCGGCTCGCCCACCGCGCGATAGACGTCGAGCAGCGTGATGTCGTCGAGCGCGACGCTCAGCGCCCAGCCGCCGCCGTGCCCCTTCTCCGATTGCACGTAACCGCAATCGCGTAACCCGCCGAGCAGGCGCCGCACGACGACCGGGTTCGTGCACAGCATCGTCGCGATCGTCTCCGACGTCAGCGGGCCGTCGGCCTGGTCCATGTGGATCAGCGCATGCAGCATGCGCGACAAACGGCTGTCGGTTCTCACGGGCGGAGCTCCCCTCTCTCGAAACTTCTGAAGTTGCATGAATGATATCACCGCCCTATCATGCAACTGCTCGTGTTTCATGAGTTGGCCGCCAGCGGAACACGTCTGTCCGTCACGCAGGTTCAGAAAGGAGTGGATGCATGGATACCCATCATGAAGTGATCGTGATCGGCGGCAGCTTCGCGGGGCTGTCGGCCGCGATGCAGTTGGCGCGGGCACGCCGCCGCGTGCTCGTGATCGATGCCGGCCGGCCGCGCAACCGTTTTGCCGAACACG
>NZ_BCPP01000519.1:0-5006 GCF_016586125.1 Burkholderia sp. E168m23 | reverse complement strand
TGTGCTGGGGCGTCGACGACGTGAAGAACCCGCACCTGCCGCCGTGGCGGCACGTGCTCGCCGAGGCTGCGCAGGCCGGTTACTCGGGCATCGAGCTCGGGCCGTACGGCTACATCCCGCTCGAACTCGACGTGGTGAGCGCCGAGCTCGAGCGGCAACGCCTGAGCATCACCGCCGGTACGATCTTCGACGATCTCGTGGCGCCGGAGAACCTGCCGAACCTGTTGCGCCAGACGCGCGAGATCTGCGCGCTGATCACGCGGCTGCCGAAACTGCCGACGCAGGACGGCCAGCGCTACGCGGCGCCGTACCTGGTCGTGATTGACTGGGGGCATGAAGAACGCGACTACGCGGCCGGCCACGGCGATCGCGCGCCGCGGCTGTCCGGCGCACGCTGGGCCGGCATGGTCGAGCACATCCGGCAGATCGCGACGATCGCGCGCGACGAATTCGGCGTGCGCACGGTGATCCATCCGCATGCGGGCGGCTACATCGAATTCGCGGACGAGATCGACCGGATCGTCGCCGACGTTCCGGCCGACACGGCCGGCCTCTGTCTGGATACCGGCCACCTGCATTACTCGGGCATGGACCCGGAAACCTGGCTGCGCCGCCATGCGGCGCGCCTCGACTATGTGCACTTCAAGGACATCGACGCGGGCGTGTACGACGCGGTGATGGGCGAGCACATCGCGTTCTTCGCCGCGTGCGCGCGCGGCGTGATGTGCCCGATCGGCACCGGCGTGCTCGACTACCGGTCGATCCGCCACGCGCTCGACGACATCGGCTACGCCGGGTACATCACGATCGAACAGGAGCGCGACCCGCGCAATGCCGGCACGAGCCTGCGCGACGTCGCCGCGAGCCGCGCGTTTCTCGCGTCGGCCGGCTTCGCATGATGCATCGCGCGTTGCACCCCCGAACCCCCTGAACACGGACCAGGAACACCACCATCATGATTGACGGACAGATTCTGCTTGGACATTCGATTCGCTGGGGCACGGTCGGCGGCGGGCTCGGCAGCCAGATCGGCTACAGCCACCGGTCGGCCGCGTTGCGCGACGGCAGCTTCCAGCTGGTCGCCGGCGCGTTCGATATCGATCCCGAACGCGGCCGCCAGTTCGGCGTGAAGCTCGGCGTCGCCGCCGAGCGTTGTTATCCCGACTACGCGACGATGTTCGACGCCGAGGCGCGCCGCCCGGACGGCATCCGTGCGGTGTCGATCGCGACGCCGAACAACACGCACTTCGAGATCTGCCGCGCCGCGCTGAACGCGGGGCTGCACGTGGTCTGCGAGAAGCCGCTGTGCTTCACGACCGAGGAGGCCGAGGCGCTGCAGCGGCTGTCGGTCGAAAAGAACCGGATCGTCGGCGTCGCATACGGCTATTCCGGACACCAGATGATCGAACAGGCGCGCGAGATGATCGCGCGCGGCGATCTCGGCGAAATCCGCATCGTGCAGATGCAGTTCGCACACGGGTTCCACAGCGAGGGCGTCGAGGCCGCGAGCGCGGCCGCGCGCTGGCGCGTCGATCCGAAGTTCGCGGGCCCGAGCTACGTGCTCGGCGACATCGGCACGCATCCGCTGTACATCTCCGAGGTGATGGCGCCGGAACTGAAGATCCGCCGGCTGATGTGTTCGCGGCAGAGCTTCGTGAAGAGCCGCGCGCCGCTCGAGGACAACGCGTTCACGATCATGGAGTACGACACCGGCGCGATCGGCTACGTGTGGTCGAGCGCGGTGAACGCCGGTTCGATGCACGGGCAGAAGGTGCGCGTGATCGGCTCGAAGGCGAGCGTCGAATGGTGGGACGAGCATCCGAACCAGTTGCGCTACGAAATCCAGGGGCAGCCCGCGCAGGTGCTCGATCGCGGGATGCCGTACCTGCATCCGAACGCCACGCGCGAAGACCGCATCGGTGCCGGGCATCCGGAAGGGCTGTTCGAGGCATGGTCGAACCTGTACGCGCGTTTCGCACTCGCGATGGATGCGGCCGATCGCGGCGACGCCGCAGCGGTGAGGGCCATCCGCATTCCGGACGTCCACGCGGGCGTCGAGGGCGTGCGCTGGGTCGAGAATTGCGTGCGTTCGGCCGATGCGGGCGGCGTGTGGGTCGACTATCGTTGAACGGAGGCAGGTCGGCTGCACCACGCTTCGCCGTGGTAGCCGGCCTTGGTACACACCCTGATCTTTACGGCGCAGCGAGCGCGTTGGACAATCGTTTCCAGTCTTGCCGTGGAGCGTGTGCAAGTGATGACCGAGCGCGTGGGAGCGAGCCGGCGGCGCGGGTCGTGCCGCAAACGTGATTAAATTCGCCCTTCATGCATGTATCCAGTCGAGCCCCGGGCCGCGCCGGCCAGCCGCGCGCGCGCATCGGGGCCGTCAACTTCGCGCTATCCGATGAGCTCATCCGAGAAACCTCCCGCCACCGTCGAGGCGTTCCTGCAGCACCTGACGCAGGAGTACGACGGCCTCAGCAATCGCCTGAAGGTGATCGCGCGCCACGTGGAAACGCATCGGGACCAGCTTGGGCTGGAAGGCATCCAGTCGCTCGCGGAAGCCTGCGGCGTCCAGCCGTCGGCCGTCGTGCGGTTCGCGAAGCACTTCGGCTTCTCCGGTTTCTCCGAGATGCAGCGGTTGTTCCGCGAGGGGCTCGCGCAGCAGATCGCGCCGGGGCGTGCGTACAACCTGCGGCTGCGCGACGTGATCGAGGCCGGCTCCTCGAGCCTGCAGCCCGAACAGATCGCCGACGAATTCATCAAGGGCAGCATTGCCGGGATGCAGCAGTTGCGGCAGACACTCGATTCGCAGGCACTCGCGCAGGCCGTCGACCTGCTCGCCGATACGCAGGCGATCTGGATCGCCGGGTCGCGGCGTGCGTTTCCGATCGCCGTGTATCTCGACTATGCGCTGCAGCACACCGACAAGCGCATCGGGCTGTTCGACGCGCTCGGCAGCATGCATCTCGGCCAGATCCGCTCGGTGCGCGAGGGCGACGTGATGATCGCGATCTCGTTCATGCCGTATGCGGACGAGACCGTGCAGGTCGCGCAGCAGGCCGCGCAGCGCGGCGCACGCTTGATCGCGATCACCGACAGCCGGATGAGCCCGCTTGCGCGGGAAGCGGAAGTGACGCTGATGGTGCAGGACAGCGCGACGTTCGGCTTTCGCGCGCTGACGGCCACGATGGGCCTTGCGCAGAGCCTGTTCGTCGCGCTCGCGTACCGGCTCGAGCTGTCGTACCTGCCGACCGCCGACGGCGCGCACGGCACGAAGGCCGGTTGATCCCGACTGCCGGTGCGCCGCCCGCCGAACGGATCGGCGGAGGGCGCACCGGCCGGCTTACTTCGCGGTCGGCATCGCGAACTCGGCGCCCTTGCCGATGCTCGACGACCAGCGCTGCATCACCGACTTCTGGCGCGTGTAGAAGCGCACGCCTTCCTCGCCGTACGCGTGCATGTCGCCGAACAGGCTCTTCTTCCAGCCGCCGAAGCCGTGCCACGCCATCGGCACCGGAATCGGCACGTTGATGCCGACCATGCCGACCTGGATGCGCCGCGCGAATTCGCGCGCGATCCCGCCGTCGCTCGTGAAGCACGACACGCCGTTGCCGAACTCGTGCGCGTTGATCAGGTCGACCGCCTCGCCGAAATCCTTCACGCGCACGCAGCCGAGCACCGGCCCGAAGATCTCTTCCTTGTAGATCCGCATGTCGGGGCTCACGTGGTCGAACAGTGTGCCACCGGTGAAGAAGCCGGCCTCGCGGCCCGGCACGCGCAGCCCGCGGCCGTCGACCACCAGTTGCGCGCCTTCGTTCACGCCTTGCTCGATATAGCCTTCGATGCGCTTGAGCGCTTCGCCGGTGACGATCGGCCCCATCTCGACTTCCGGCGACATCCCGTCGCCGATCACCAGCTTGCGCGCGCGTTCGGCCACGGCCGGCACGATCTTGTCGGCCACGTCGCCGACCAGCACCGCGATGCTGATCGCCATGCAACGCTCGCCGGCCGAGCCGTACGCGGCGCCGATCAGCGCATCGACCGCCTGGTCGATGTTCGCGTCGGGCATCACGACGAGATGGTTCTTCGCGCCGCCGAGCGCCTGCACGCGCTTGCCCGACTGCACCGCGCGCTGCTGCACGTAGGCCGCGATCGGCGTCGAGCCGACGAAGCTGACGGCCTGCACGTCCGGGTGATCGAGAAGGGCATCGACCGCGCCCTTGTCGCCCTGCACGACGTTGAACACGCCGGCGGGCAGGCCGGCCTGCGTGAGCAGGTCGGCGATGAACAGCGCGGCCGACGGATCGCGCTCGCTCGGCTTCAGCACGAACGTGTTGCCCGTCGCGAGCGCGACCGGGAACATCCAGCACGGCACCATGCACGGGAAGTTGAACGGCGTGATGCCCGCGACGACGCCGAGCGGCTGGCGCATCGTCCAGTTGTCGATGCCGGTGCTGACCTGGTCGGTGAAGTCGCCCTTCAGCAGTTGCGGCACGCCGCACGCGAATTCGATGATGTCGATGCCGCGCGCGACTTCGCCCTGCGCATCCGAGAACACCTTGCCGTGCTCAGCCGTGATGATCGCCGCCAGCGTGTCGCGGTGCTCGTTCATCAACTGCAGGAAGCGGTGCAGCACGCGCGTGCGGCGGATCGGCGGCGTGTCGGCCCAGGCCGGGAACGCCGCGTGGGCCGACGCGACGGCCCGTTCGACTTCGTCGTTGCCGGCCAGCGCGACGCGCCGCACCGCGCGACCGAGCGCCGGATTGAAGACGTCCTGGAAGCGGCCGCTGCGGCCGGCGACGGGCGCGCCGTCGAGGTAGTGGCCGACGTCGGCGTCGGACGTATAGGCGGGAACCGTGGTCATGCGTGTCTCCTGGGGATGAGGGGCAACAGCGCCTAGTCTAGGGAAACCGGCAGGGCGGGAGAAGGCCGCGAAACTTGATTCACTGTTCAGAATTCTGAATAATCAATGGATGAATCAGCAAAATGTCCAGGCGCTCTGGCCG
>NZ_BCPP01000518.1:0-5008 GCF_016586125.1 Burkholderia sp. E168m23 | reverse complement strand
CCCGCCTGCGCAAGCGTGGCCTGCAGCAGCGCACGCATGGTCGCGGAGTCGTCGATGGCGAGAATGGTTCGGATCATGTCTGTCTCGGAAACGTCAGGGTTTCGGCGCCACGGCGACGGCGCTCGCCACGACCGGCCGCACCGCCGGCGTCGGGCCGCCGAGCTGCTGCGCGAGCAGCTTCGAGCCGGCCGCGTCGGCGGACAGCGTCGTCGTCGTCGCGTCGTCGCGCATCAGCGCTTCTTCGGATTTGCGATTCAGCACGATCACGCTGATCCGGCGGTTTTCCGGATCGAGCGGATCGGCCTTGTTCAGGTTCTGCGTCGACGCGAGGCCGAGCACGCGCAGCACTTTCGCCTCGTCCATGCCGCCGGAGATCAGCTCGCGGCGCGACGCGTTCGCGCGGTCGGCCGACAGTTCCCAGTTGCTGTAGCCGCCCTCGCCGCCCGCGTACGGCACGGCGTCGGTATGGCCCTGGACGATGATCCGGTTCGGCACGTCGTTCAGCGTCTTGCCGATCTCGCGCAGGATGTCGCGCATGTACGGCTCGACGTGGTCGCTCGACATCGCGAACATCGGCCGCTTCTGGGAATCGACGATCTCGATGCGCAGCCCCATCAGCGTCGAATCGATGCGGATCTGCTGCTTGAACTGGCGCAGTGTCGGGTTGGCCTCGATCGCGGCCATCAGCTTGATCTGCAGGTCGTGCAGGCGCGTCTGCTCGAGCCGGTCCTGCGCGCCCTGCGCCTGCGACCGGGAATTGTCGTCGCCCGCCTTCGCGAGACGCTCGGCGAGCGACGTCGTGCCGTCGGTGCGGCGCAGCGTGCCGGCGTCGACGCTCGACAGGTCGCGGCCGCCGCCGTTGATGATGCTGGACTCCTGCGAGCTGCGGTCGCCGCTGCCGAGAATCGCGGCCTTCAGCGGCATGTTGAAGTATTCGGCGATCCCCTTCAGCTGCACCGGCGTGACCGAGCTCAGCAGCCACATCAGCAGGAAGAACGCCATCATCGCGGTCATGAAATCCGCGTACGCGAGCTTCCATGCGCCGCCGTGGTGGCCCTTCTTCGCCGGGGCCACCCGCTTGACGACGATCGCGCGATCCTTGCTCTTGCTCATCGGTCGCTCCGCGTCACTTCGCCTTCACGCGGCGAACATGTTCTTCGAGCTCGGAGAACGACGGACGCTCGGTCGAGAACAGCACCTTGCGGCCGAACTCCACCGCGATCGCCGGCGCATAGCCGTTCAGCGTCGCGAGGATCGTCACCTTGATGCACTGGAACATCTTGGTCGACTCGGCGACGCGCTGCTCCGCGAGGCTCGCGAGCGGCCCGATCAGCCCGTACGACAGCAGGATCCCGAGGAACGTGCCGACCAGCGCCTGCGCGATCATCGCGCCGAGCACCGCGGGCGGCTTGTCGGCCGAGGCCATCGTGTGCACGACGCCCATCACGGCCGCGACGATGCCGAACGCCGGCATCGCGTCGCCGACGCGCATCAGCGCATGCGCCGGGCCTTCGCCTTCCGTGTGGTGCGTCTCGATCTCCTCGTCCATCAGGCTCTCGATCTCGAACGCGTTCATGTTGCCGCCCACCATCAGGCGCAGGTAGTCGGTCAGGAATTCGACGATGTGGCGATCGGCGAGGATCTTCGGGTATTGCGTGAAGATCGGGCTCTTTTCGGGATCGTCGATGTCGGCCTCGAGCGTCAGCGTGCCTTCCTTGCGTGCCTTCGCGAGCAGCACGTAAAGCAGCGCCATCAGCTCCATATAGACGTCCTTCGTGTATTTCGAACCCTTGAAGAGCGTCGGCAGCACGCGCAGCGTGGCCTTGATGGTCTTGCCGCCGTTGCCGAGGATGAACGCGCCGACGCCGGCGCCCACGATCATCAGGATCTCGACGGGCTGGATCAAGGCGCCCAGATGCCCGCCTGCCAGCGCATAACCGCCGAAGACGGACAACAGCGTCACGAGTGTTCCCACGATAATCAGCACTGCCTGTCCCTCACGAAAGACCGGCGGGGAGACCGCCGTTAAACAGGTTTACGGCAGTCGGCAGGAAAACTTTCGCGGCCGCCCGGCGGCGGCCCGACGGTGTTTACCAGCAATGCGCGGACGATTCGCGCGGCCCGTGGGGCGCCACTCGGGCCCCGCTTGCGCCCCGTCCGGCCTTGCCCGGCCCGGCGTTCAGGCCACGGCGGCGGCCAGTTCGGCGCGCGCGGCGGCGGCCTTGCGGGTCTTGCCGGCGCGCGACGGCGGCTGGCACAGGCCACACACGAAACCTTGATGCGGATCATGCGCATGCGCGACGAAGTGGCCGCCGCAGCGCGTGCACGGGGTCATCTGCAGCATCCCCGAATCGAAGAAGCGCACCAGCGTCCACGCCCGCGTGAGGCTCAGCGCGGCCTCGTCGCCGGACAGGTTCACGTGCTCCAGATAGAGCCGGTACGCCTTCACGATCGACTGGATCGTGTCGCAGCGGCCGTGGTCCTGCATGAACCGGTAGATGTTGTAGAACAGCGACGAGTGGATGTTCGGCTGCCACGTCATGAACCAGTCGGTCGAGAACGGCAGCATCCCCTTCGGCGGCGACACGCCCTTCAGTTCCTTGTACAGCTTGATCAGACGGTCCCGCGACAGGCTCGTCTCCGCCTCCAGCAGCTGCAGCCGGGCGCCCAGTTCGATCAGTTCGATGGCGAGGGTGATTTCCTTCACCTCGATCACGACGCTTTTGCTTGCCATGGTGATAACCGTCCGCTTGACGTTATTCGAATGAATGGCCAACACGCTGCCGGCCGGCGCGGCGCGCCGGGACAAACGCAAGGCGGGATGGATCAGCGGACGCCTTCGACCTGCTGCCCGGCCATCAGGATGGCCGAGTGGGCGTGCGCGACGACATCGCTGCGGCCCTTGTCGGCGAGCGACGACAGCAGCGCGTGATCATCGAAGCGGAAGCGGCACAGCATCTGGTTCGACGCGGCCAGCTTCACGGTCTGCGCGAGCGTGAGGTTGGCGAGCACGTCGGCGAGTTCCTGGGAAATGCCCATGCGGAACATGCCCATCGCCTTGTCTTCCCGCAGCAGTCGCTGCGCGAGGAGGAGGTACGACAGGTTGACCTCTTTGATCTCACTGAGCATTTCGCTGGTAGCGCTCATGATTCCCCCGTTAAAAAGCTTTGCTTTGGCCATTCATGTTATGAAAACGTTTGCTCGATCAGCGCGCACCGGGCGCTCAGTCGGCTCGTTTATAGTCTTACAGGGCGAATTTTGGCCAAACGGGATTTATGTCGGTATCAGCGAAGTGGCGTATGCCGTGCAGGATTTGTCTGTAAACCGTGTAGGAATTTTTCCGACAAGGCGAATTGAAAGGAATCGGAAAAACGGGTTGCAACGCGAATTCGGTTGCGAAGGGCTCCGATGGCCGCCACGCCAGAGGTGGAAGGCTTGCCGGCAAGGCTGCCGGCAATCGGATCGGTAAAAATTATAGTGCTTTTTCACGATAGCGCAACAATAGTTATGGCTGTCGCGATTCATGATTCCGCGCCCTTTTTCTCGGGGTTTTCGCGTATTTCATCGTGTAACAAGCCTTAAGTGTTTGAAAAAACACTCGAACCCCTCAGGGCGATATCGATAATGGACTCCAATGGGCGGCGGCGCGAGCCGTGCCGGCCCGCCCCGCAGCTTGCCGTCCGGCGCTCCGCGCACCCCGCCCAGGGCCCGGCCACGTACCGCCAACCGCGTGCGTCGGCAAGTTCCGCAACCTTGTACGGGATCCGTCTCGGCGTCATCGCGCCCCGGATCGACACAGGAGAACATCCATGCGAATTGCCCAGATCGCGCCGCTGTACGAAGCCGTCCCGCCGAAACTCTACGGCGGCACCGAGCGTGTCGTGTCCTACCTCACCGAGGCGCTCGTCGAACTCGGCCATGACGTGACGCTGTTCGCCAGCGGCGACTCCGTCACGTCGGCCCGTCTCGAGGCGGCGTGGCCGCGCGCGCTGCGGCTCGACCCGTCGGTCCGCGATTCGATGGCGCCCCATATGCGGCTCCTCGAGCAGGTCGCCCGGGTCGCGCACGAATTCGACGTGCTGCACTTCCACCTCGACTACCTGCCGTTCCCGCTGATGTCGCGCCTCGACACGCCGTACGTGACGACGCTGCACGGGCGCCTCGACCTGCCGGAGCTGCAGCCGGTGTTCGACGCGTTCCCGTATTCGCCGGTCGTGTCGATCTCGAACAACCAGCGCAAGCCGCTGCCGCAGGCCGCGTGGGCCGGCACCGTGTACCACGGGCTGCCCGACACGCTGCTCACGCCGCAGCCGGACGTGAAGCCCGAATACCTCGCGTTCCTCGGCCGGATCTGTCCCGAAAAGCGCGTCGACACCGCGATCCGCATCGCCGCGCAAAGCGGGCTGCCGCTGAAGATCGCGGCGAAGGTCGACAAGGCCGACGCCGACTACTTCAAGGAAGTGATCGAGCCGCTGCTCGGCCAGGCGCACGTCGAATTCATCGGCGAGATCAACGAAGCACAAAAGCCGGCGTTCCTGTCCGGCGCGAAGGCGCTGCTGTTCCCGATCGACTGGCCGGAGCCGTTCGGCCTGGTGATGATCGAGGCGATGGCCTGCGGCACGCCGGTCGTCGCGTTCAACCGCGGCTCCGTGCCGGAAGTGATCGAGGACGGCGTGACCGGCTTCATCGTCGAGGACGTGCAGGGCGCGGTCGGCGCGCTGCACCGGATCGACAGCCTGTCGCGCACCGCGATCCGCGAGCGTTTCGACACGCGTTTCAGCGCGAAGGCAATGGCGCAGCGTTACGTCGAGACTTACGAATCGCTGTGCGCGGCAACCAAGCAACCGGCATTGCGCCGGGTCGCGGGCGCCTGACGCGAAAATCCGCGCGGAAATAGGCCGTAAATCCGCGCCGAAATCGGCGCGCAAAACCCGCAAAGCAAAAGAGCCGCATCGTCGATGCGGCTCTTTCCATTTGGCCTTCGGTCACTCGATCAGAAAACGATCGC
>NZ_BCPP01000517.1:0-5012 GCF_016586125.1 Burkholderia sp. E168m23 | reverse complement strand
GCGATCGTCGCTTTCGGATCGACCCGGCCGAACACGGTCGGCTTCACGAAGAAGCCCTTCGCGAGCCCTTCCGGCAAGCCGGTGCCGCCCGTCACGAGTTCCGCGCCTTCGTCGATGCCGCGCTGGATGTACGCCTGCACGCGCTGCTGCTGCGCGGCCGACGCCAGCGCGCCGAGGCGCGTCGCCTCCTGCCGCGGGTCGCCCGCGACGTACGCTTCGGCCGCGGCCTTCGCGAGCTCGCGCGCCTCTTCGTAGCGCGCTTCCGGCACCAGCATCCGCGTATGCGCGGAGCAGGTCTGCCCCGCGTTCAGGTAGCACGCGTTGACCGTGCCCTTCACCGCCGTCGCGAAATCGGCATCGTCGAGGATCACCGACGCCGACTTGCCGCCCAGCTCCAGCGCGACGCGCTTGACGCCCGCGGCCGCCAGCTCGGCCACGCGCTTGCCCGCGCGCGTCGAGCCGGTGAACGACACCATGTCGACGTCCGGATCGGTGGCCAGCACCTCGCCGACGACCGGGCCGTACCCGCACACGAGGTTGAACACGCCGGCCGGCAGCCCGGCCTCGTGGATCGCTTCGGCGAGCATGAACGCGTTGAGCGGCGCGACTTCGGACGGCTTGAGCACCACCGTGCAGCCGGCCGCGAGCGCCGGCGCGACCTTCAGCGTGACCTGGTTGAGCGGGTAGTTCCACGGCGTGATCGCCGCGACGACGCCGACCGGCTCGCGCACCACCAGCGAATTGCCGACCTGCGCCTCGAATTCGAACGATTCGGCCAGCTTCGCGTACGCCTTCCAGTTGTAGATCGGGCCGCCGACCTGGATCGCGCGCGACAGCTTGATCGGCATGCCGACTTCGCCGGTGATCGACTGCGCGAGTTCCTCGCTGCGCGCCTGCAGGCGCTCGACGATCTTGCGCAGGTAGCCCGCGCGCGTCGCGGCCGGCGTGGCCGCCCACGCATCGAACGCCGCGCGCGCCGCACGGATCGCGTCCTGCGCGTCGGACGCGACGCCCTCGGGAATCCGGCCGATCACGGCTTCGGTGCCCGAATCGATCACGTCGATCGTGCCGGTGCCGGCCGGTTTGCGCCATGCGCCGTCGATGTAGAACTGGTCGTAGATTTTCATCGTTTTCCGCCTCCAGGGAAGCCGCCATTCTAGCGAGCGTTTCGGTGACTGGTGTGACGAATGACAGCGATTCGAAAGGGCCGGCACGCCATCACGCCGTTGCTGCGCCGCCCGCCGCGCGTGGCCGGCGCGGCATTCGTCGGGCCGCCGCCACGTCAGCATCCGCCCGGGTGCGCGGCCGGGCCCGCATCGTGCTATGTTTTTATTATCGGCATCGGCCCTTTACGGCCGGCGCCGCCCGGAATCGACGCACTTCGTGAGCGCTGCCATGTCCGACGCATCCCATACCCTCGGCTCGCAAGACCGCCTGGAGCTGCTTTGCTGGCTCACCTGCGGCAACCTCGGCGCGTTTTACCTCAACGAATCATGGCCGGACGCCGCGTTCCAGGTGCAGGCCGCGCACCGCTGGCTCGACCGCCATCACCGCCAGGCCGACTGGCTGTCGGTCGCCAAGCTCGCGGCGCTCGCGCAGGACATCGCGAAGCGGCATGCGGGGTTCGTCGACGCGTCGTGGGCGCGCGACGCGGTCGAGGAAATCGTCGATACGGACGATCTCGACTATCGGGCAAAACTCGTGCAATGGGTGTACGAAGACTGCTGCAAGGCGCTCGCGGACAAGCGGCTGGCGGATTGAGCCGCGCAGTCGCCGCCTTGCGCCTTGCACGGGTCGCGGCATCGACTCCCGCGACGTGCTTTTCGCCGTGACGAACGTCACGGCTGGAATGCCTGACGGGCGGCGGCGACTGCGCACCGCCCCCGGCGTCGGCACGCGCGATGCGTGCCGATCGGCTTACAGCAGCGACTTGGCCTGCGTCAGCACCTTGTCGCAGATCTGCTTGGTCACCTGCTGCTTCAGGCCGCCGCCGCTCAGGTCGAGCTTGCTGCCGTTGCCTGCGTCGAGAATCCCGCTCGCACCGCTCGTATAGCCACTGTCGGACGACGCGGACGCGGTGCCGCCGAGCTTGCCGAGCAGCGCGTCCTTCACCGACGATGCGCCGCTGCCCGTTGCGCCGCCAAGATAGTTGTTCTGGATGCAGAACTGCAGCAGGCCCGCGACGTTGCCGGTGCTGCCCGGCGTCAGCGACGCACCGCCGCCGCCCGTCAGCGCGCCGCCAAGGCCGCCGAGGTTGCCGAGCACCCCGCCCGCGCTGCCGCCCGAATCGCCGCCACCGCCGACCTGTTTCAGGACGTCGCCCAGTTGCGCATGGGCGACCGAAAACGGCGCGAGCAATCCGATCAGCGCGCCGGCAACGGTCGCGCGGTAAAGACGTGCATTCATGTAAAGCCTCCCGGTTGTGACTGCGTGAATACCGCGAATCGCATTCAAGGATACGCAATCGAGCGGGGCATGACAGCCTTCGAAGCCGCATGAAACGTCAGGCATCGTGATATATCGCGGCGATTTGACGATGCTTGACGGACGATTCCGCGCGGCATCGCCGGATCGGCAGGTGCGCAACCACCGTGCCGTGTCGCCAGCCCGCGCGAAGCGTCATAGAATCGTCGTCGCCGGCCGTTCGGCGGCTGCGGCTCGACATTCACCTCGAACACGAAGGACATTCGCGTGGCGCCTGCCCATCGATTTCTGCTGATCGCCGGCGCATCCACTGCGCTGATGGGCGGCGTCGGTGCTGCGGAGGCTGTCGAGGCTGCGCCCGCCACCACGGCTGCCGCGTCCTGTACCTCGCCTTCGTTCGATCGCTATCCGGTACCGGCCGCCGCCCGCACACCACACAAACCGGCCGCCGCGCCCCGGCTCACCAGCAAGGAGGCGCGCCTGTACCGCACCGTCATTCGCGACGAATTCGCGCAACCGGCCAATTTTGCCGGTCACTATCGCGTCGCGATCTGGGGTTGCGGAACGGATTGCCGAAATTTCGCGATCGTCGACAAGAACACGGGCGCGACGTACACGATGCCCGGCGTGAAGGCCATCTCGGGCGTAATGGGCAACGACGACGAGCGCGTCGACTTCCGAGCCGGCAGCAGGCTGCTGATCGTGGCCGGCTGCTTCAACGACGATTGCGACGCCGGCAACGCGAAAGCGGCCCGGTTCTTCTACGAATGGACCGGCACCGGGCTGCGTCCGGTCGGCAGATGCCCGCTGGCCATCGAGCCGGTTCAGTGAGCGGCCCGAGCAACCGATGATCTCCATTCACCTCAGTTTCGACGACGGCCCCGGTCCCTCGACGCCCGCGCTGCTCGACGTGCTGCGCGACGCCTCGTGCACGGCGACCTTCTTCGTGCTCGGCCAACACCTGGCGGACACACTCGACGTCGCGACGAGAATCGTGCGCGAAGGCCACCGGCTCGGCAATCACACCTATTCGCACGCGAAACCGGGCGCGCTCGCTGACGCCGCACTCGTCGACGAGATCGACACGACCGACGCGCTGATTCGCGACGTCTACCGCCGCGCCGGCCTTCCCGCACCGAACGCGATCCCGCTGCGTCTTCCGTACGGGTTGATGCCGCGGGACGATCGCGCCGCCGTGCTCGCGCGCCTGCCACGCGAACACACGGGCTGGACCGCGATCCTGGACGACTGGCAGCGGCCGGCGCCGTCGCCGCAGGCGCTGTTCGACGCGATGTGCGCGCATGTCGACGCGTGCACGGCACAGCATCGCGACGTGCTGTTCTGCCTGCACGACGGATCGCGGCACGGCGATGCGCGGCCGAACACGGTCGAGGCCGTGCGGCTGTTCCTGAACCGCCAGCGCTGACGCGACGGCCGGCTAACCCGCGGGCACCGCCCCGTCCAGCAACTGGCGCCAGCCGCCGAGGAATCCGATGCCAGGGCCCGGCATCCATAGGCCCCGCTGCGCCGCTTCGAGATGGATCAGCGTCTGGTCCGCGCAGAACAACGTCATCAGCGCATCGTCGTTATCGCGCAGCCAATCCGGCGCCGCATCCGACCGTGTCGCCGCATAGGTCTCCAGACCGGCCTTCCATCGCCCGCGATCGAACACGAAGCCGTCATCCCGGCCCGCATCGCGCGACAGCGCGAACGACGCAAAGGCCGCTTCGAGCCATTGCGCTCCCTGCCCCACATCGTCGAAATCCAGCACGCCGTTCACCGCGTTGCCGACATACAGCAGGTTGCCCGCGTGATAGTCGCCGTGCAGCCAATGCACCGGCCCCGTGAGCCACGCGGCTGCCGCTTCGAGATGTATGCCGATCCGTCGGATCACCGTGTCGTAGGCGTCGCGCAGATCGCCCGGCAGCAACGGCATCGCACGCGCCGCGACACGCGCATGACGGGACAACAGCCATGCGAGCGGCGCGGCTTCGCTTGCCGGTATCGCGGCCAGCGCCGTATGCAGATGCGCGAGCGTGCGCATCGCATCGGTCGCTCCCCCGTGCGCGTCGTCCGGCAAGCCGGGACGGCCGTCGATATGCTCGAACAGATGCAGCCAGCTTCCGTCGGGCATCTGCACGCCGGTTTGCGCATCGACAGTCGGCCGCAGTCGTGGCAGCGCGGGCAGCAGCCGCGCCGTGCGCGCGTCACCAAGATGAGCGAGGATCGACGCCTCGCGCCGCATTTTCCCGACCGGCTTGCCGGACCACGACACGCGCAGCACCGCGCGCCCCGCGTCGCACTCGACGAGATAGGTTTTGTTAGTATGGCCCGACGCCAGCGCCTGCAGGCGCGCCGGCCCGATGTTCCAGTACCGGTGAAGCCACGGTTCCAGCGTTTTCACGTCACTCCTACTCGTTGCATCGACCATGTCAGAGCGTCCTTCGGCCCGCATGCGGGACATCAACATCGAATGGCTGACGCGCGCCGCCGAATTCGGCCATCTGTTCCAGACCCGCTGGCTCGGCGAGCGCTTCTTCCATCTGCCCGGCGACACTGCTCGCGCTGCAGGAACTGATCTGGCGCGA
>NZ_BCPP01000516.1:0-5019 GCF_016586125.1 Burkholderia sp. E168m23 | reverse complement strand
GGAACGCACGCTGGCCATCGGCGAGTGGCTCGCCCGCGAAGGCGCGAAAGCGCTCGTCATCGCGTGCAACACGGCAACGGCACGGGCGATCGCGGCCATCCGCGAACGCCTGTCGATCCCGCTCGTCGGCGTCGAGCCGGGCATCAAGCCGGCCGCCGCACTGTCCGCGACCGGCGTCGCGGGCGTCCTCGCCACGCAATCGACGTTGAACAGCCCGCGCTTCCAGGCGCTGCTCGACCGCTACGGCGCCGGCCGCCGCTTCATCTGCCAACCCGGCCACGGGCTCGTCGAAGCGATCGAACGCGGCGACACGAACTCGCCCGCGTTGCGCGCGTTGCTCGAACGTTACATCCAGCCGATGCTCGACGACGGTGCCGATACGCTGGTACTCGGCTGCACGCATTACCCGTTCTTCACAGAAACGATTCGTGACCTTGTTGGCGAGCGCCTGACGATCGTCGACACGAGCGATGCCATCGCCCGCCAGCTCGCGCGGGTGCTCGACGAACGCGGGCTGCGCGCGCCGGCCGGCACGCATGCCGCGCCGCCGCGCTTCTGCTCGACGAGCGACGGCCTGCAACTGCACGCGCTCGCGTCCACGCTGCTCGGCCTCGACGCCCCGGTCGAATCCGTCACCATTTCCTCGCCGAACGCGCGCGCCTGCGCGACTGCCTGACACGGGCCGGCGCGCCGGCTCCCCACCCCAGCTTCCCCGCTCCCGCCGTTTCAAGGGTCTGATGACCTTAAAAAAAGCCCGACCCAGGCTTGTCAACGTCCGCAAAATTAATGATAATAATTCGCATTAACGTTAGCTATCGCAACTCATCATGATCGTCTGCGTGTGCAAGTCTGTTTCCGATCGCAAGATTCGCGCGTCCCTCGCCGAGGGCGTGAACTCTTTCGATGAACTCCAGTTCGAGCTCGGCGTGGCCACGTGCTGCGGCAAGTGCGAGGAGTCCGTACGCGACCTCATGGCCGAACAAGGCGTCTGCGCGAGCCGGTGCGGTGTCGAGCATCATGCTCATCCGATCCCGGTCACGTTCTACGACCGCAAGGCGGCCTGAGCGGCGCCGAGCGTGCGCATGCGGCCCAGGCCGCATTTTTTGTTTTGACCGTCAGCAAGCCACCGTCCGCGCGAGCCAACGGCTTACCTGTCAAGGAGCCTGTGATGGAATTGCTGATCGGATTCGTAACCACCGTTTGCATCTCGCTGCTGATCTTCCGCAAGTGATGCCGATTCACCCGCCGCGCCCCGGGTGCGACGTCGTTCTTTCAAGCTAACATGCAGGCTTCGCATCTCGCTCCTGCCGGCGCCATGCCGGCTGCACCACGTATGAATCCCCGAGTGATCGTCGTCGCGGTCGGTGTGCTTGCCGCACACGCGATCATGCTGACGGCCGCGTGGCTCCATCGCAACGCGCCGCCGCCGAAATCGGTCGAGGTCCAGACGATCACCGCACAGCTCATCACGCCGGCGCCGATCGCGCAGCAGGTCGCGGCCGAGTCGATCCCGCAGCCCGCGCCGCCGAAGCCCGTGCCTCGCGTGAAGCCCAAGGTCGAGCCGAAGCCGGTGCAGAAGGCGGCGAAGCCGACCCCGCAGCCGGTTGCGCCCTCGCCGGCCCCGTCGCCCACACCCGCGCCTGCCGCCGACCCAACGCCTGCTCCCGCCGCGCCCGCTCCCGCGGCACCGGCCGCCACGCCGGGCCCGGCGCGCGAAACGATGCAGGTCAGCGCGCCGAAGAACGTGCCGACGCTCCAATGCAACTTCGTGAAGCCCGACTATCCGTCGATGTCGCGCCGCCGCGGCGAATCGGGTACCGCCTATGTTCACTTCGTCGTCGGCGTGACCGGCAAGATCGAAAGCATCGATCTGCAGAAGAGCAGCGGCTATCCGCGCCTCGACGATGCCGCACTCGACGCGATGCGCTCGACCACCTGCCGTCCGTACGTCGAGAACGGCCAGGCGATCCGCGCCGCCCGCACACAGCCCTACAGCTTCGGGCTCACCGACTAACCTGCCTCATCCGGAAGATTCAAAGGAAACAAAAATGCAAAGCTACGGTATCGCGCACGTCTGGGCGCAAGGTGATTTCGTCACGCGCGCCATTGCGATCACGCTGCTCGTGATGTCGGTCCTGTCGTGGATCGTGATCGTCATCAAGGGCTGGAACGTGATTCGCCTGAACCGCCTCACGAAGAACGCCGAACAGGCATTCTGGCATTCCGACAATTTCGACGACGGCATCAAGAAGCTCGGCCTCGCCGCATCGACGCCGAACGACAATCCGTTCCTCGCGCTCGCGCTGTCGGGCAAGGAAGCCGCCGACCACCACCATCAGACGCAACCGCACCTGCACGACCGCATGGACGTGTCGGACTGGGTCACGCGCTGCCTGAAGGACACGATGGACGAAGGCATCTCGCGTATGCAGAGCGGCCTCGCGATCCTCGCATCGGTCGGCAGCACGGCGCCGTTCGTCGGCCTGTTCGGCACGGTCTGGGGCATCTACCACGCGCTGCTCGCGATCGGTGCCACCGGCCAGACGTCGATCGACCAGGTCGCGGGCCCGGTCGGCGAATCGCTGATCATGACGGCCTTCGGCCTGTTCGTCGCGATTCCCGCGGTGCTCGGCTACAACGCGCTGACCCGCGCGAACAAGGGCGTCGTCAGCAAGCTCCGCCGCTTCGCGCACGGTCTGCACGCGTACTTCGTGACGGGTGCGAGCCTCGCGTCGTCGTCGACGCGCGACGGTCTGCGTCTCGCATCGCGCGCCGCCAGCTGAGACGAGGTGAACCATGGCCATGAACACCGGTTTCAGCGACGATGACGACGATGCCGTGATGAGCGAGATCAACATGACGCCGCTCGTCGACGTCATGCTCGTACTCCTGATCATTTTTCTCGTGACGATCCCGGCGATGCAGCATGCGGTGAAGATCGACCTGCCGCACGCCAGCAGCCAGCCCGTCGACGAAAAGCCGCAGACCGTCGACGTCGCGATCCAGGGCGACGGCACGATCCTGTGGGACGACCACACGGTCACGCGCGAACAGTTGCAGGCGCGCATCGCGGAAGCCGCGAAACGCACGCCGCAGCCGGAGCTGCATCTGCGCGCGGATCGCAAGGTTGCGTACGAGCACGTCGCGGAAGTGATGTCGGATGCGCAGGCAGGCGGGCTGACGAAGCTCGGCTTCGTGACGGAGCCGGGTGCAAAAGCGAAGTAACGCGCATACGTCTCGCAGTCGCAACTGCGCACCTAGCCGGCCGCACCTAACCGGCCGTGCACAAAGTAAAAGGCCTTCATCGCCAGATGAAGGCCTTTTTTCATGCGCACGCGGGCGCCTTCGGGCGGCGGGCTCTTTGGCGGTATCGGTTACGCCTCGAGCAACGCAAATGCGACTCTGCCGTGGTCTGCACGGACTGCGCGTTCTGCCCTATCTGGCTCACAATATATGCGGCCACCTGATTTCGCTCAGAACTTCCTTCACGAAATGGGATTTCAATATAGGCCCGCCCGCGCACGCATTCAAGGTTCCGGCGATTGAAACTTGCGATTGCAGACGACGCTTCAATGACAAAACAAATTTGCGTCGTCGTGCACGCCGTGTTCAGGTCGCCGAAACATCGGCCACCGCTTCCTGCTTCGCGCGCTCGGGGCAACCCGGCTCCTTGTACGCGCCATGGTCGAGCTTCTCGACCAGGTAATCGACGAACGCACGGACCGCGGGCGGCATCCCCTGCCGCGACACGAACACCGCGTACAGCTGCGGCACCGGCAGCGTCCAGCCCGGCATCACGGGCGACAGTTGCCCCGCGCGCAGCGCGTTGCCGTACATCATCTCCGGCAGCGCGGCGATGCCGAGGCCATCGAGCACGGCCTCGCGGATCGTCATCAGGTCGGCCGTCACGAGCCGCGGATCATGCTCGTGCACGTGGCGCGTTCCATCCGGCGCGATCAGGTTGAATACGTGCCGGCCGTCGACGCTCGGCGTATCGAGCGTCTCGAAGCCGGTCAGGTCGTCCGGCGCCAGCGGCGGCGCATTCTGGCTCAGCAGGCTCGGCGCGCCCACCAGCATCTGCTCGGTGCGCCACAGCGGCCGCACGACGATGTTGGCGTTCTGCGGCGGCTCGGAGCGCACGCGCAACGCGACGTCGATCGAATCCTCGAACAGGTCGATCACGCGATTCGTCACGCGGACATGCACCTTCACCTCGGGATAGCGGCGCAGGAATTCGGGCAGGATGCGCGACAGCATCGTCTGCGACAGCGTCACCGGCACGCTGACGCGCACCGAGCCGCGTGGCGACGCGCGCAACTGCTGCACCGCGTTCATCGCGGCCTGCGCTTCGGCGAGCATCGCCTGGCAATGCTGGTAGAACAACTCCCCTGCCTCGGTCAGCGCGAGCTTGCGCGTCGAACGCTGCAGCAGGCGCACGCCGAGCGCCGCCTCGAGCTCGGTCAGGCGTCGCGACAGACGCGATTTCGAGATGCCCAGCACGCGCTCGGCGGCCGAGAAGCCGCCATGTTCGACGACCTGCGAGAAGTACATCAGGTCGTTCAGGTTATGTGCATCGATATTCATCTCATCGTTCCAATTTCAGAACAATCCATTGCGAACGGCCGCAAATCGGACGGGAAAACGCCCAATATAATAGCGCTATGTTTCAAAAATAACGCTATTCCGATGATTTCGAGGGCTTCCCATGACGACCGCTCGCTCGCTTGATCGTACCTACCCCGCGCTTCGCACCACCGAAGGCGGCGGTTTCGTGGTTCACCGTCCGTTCCCGACGCGGCTGCTGATGGACTTCGATCCGTTCCTGCTGCTCGATGAAATGGGCCCCGTCGACTACGCCCCCGGCGAAGCCGTGGGCGCGCCCGACCATCCGCATCGCGGCTTCGAGACCGTGACGTACGCGCTCGACGGGCGCTTCCGCCATCGCGACTCGTCCGGCCATGCCGGCACGCTCGGCCCCGGCGACGTGCAGTGGATGACGGCCGGGCGCCGGCGTCGTGC
>NZ_BCPP01000515.1:0-5027 GCF_016586125.1 Burkholderia sp. E168m23 | reverse complement strand
GGTAGGCGAGCCCGCGTGCACGCGCGGCGGCGGCCATCGCGCGCAGGCCGTCGCGGCCGGCTGACGCATCGGTATGCGCGTGCAGGTCGCCATGCAGATCCTTGCGCTCGATGAGCGCCGGCAGCGTGCCGGCGCGCGACGCATCGATCTCGCCGCGATCCTCGCGCAACTCGGGCGGCACCTCGCGCAGCCCGATGGCCGCGTAGACCGATGCCTCCGTCGCGCCGGCAATCCGCTCGTCGCCGCGAAACACGCCGTATTCGTTGATCTTCAGGCCGCCGGCCTGCGCGATCCGGCGCAGCGCGATGTTGTGCGCCTTCGACCCCGTGAAGTAGACGAGCGCCGCGCCGAACGCATCGGCATCGACGACGCGCAGGTCGACCTGCAAGCCGTTGGCCAGCATCACGCTCGACCGGGTCTTGCCGTGCGCGAGCACGCGCGCCACTTCGCCGTAACCGACGAACGCTTCGGTGACCGCGACCGGATCATGTGCGGTGACGAGGATGTCGAGATCGCCGACCGTCTCGCGGCGGCGGCGGAAACTGCCGGCCGGCACGGCGTTGCCGACACCGGCCACCGCACGCAGGCGTTCGAGCAACGACATCAGCGCGTGCGCGGCCTCGGGCAGCAGGAAGCGTTGCGGCTCGCGCTGCAGGCGATCGTCGATCGCTTCGAGCAGATGCGCTTCGGTTTTGGCGCCGAAGCCCGGCAGCTCGCGCACATGCCCGTTCTTCGCTTCCGCGCGCAGCTGTTCGAGCGAATCGACGTGCAGCGCGTCATGCAGCGCCTTCACGCGTTTCGCGCCGAGCCCGGGCACGTCGAGCAGCTCGACGATCGCGCCCGGCAGCGCATGGCGCAAGGTTTGCTGCAGCTCGCAGGTGCCGGTCGCGGTGATCTCGCGCAGCTTCGACGCAAGATCGGCCCCGATCGACGGAATCTTCCCGAGATCGTCGCCGTTCGCGATCATCGTCGGGATGTCGCGACCGTAGTCGGCGATCGTCCGCGCGGCGTTGCGGTACGCACGTACGCGAAATGGATTGGCGCCCTGGATCTCGAGCATGTCGGCGATCTCGGCGAACACGGCCGCGCACTCGGCATTGTGGATCGGCATGATTGGCGTGGCTCCCTTCCACGTGGATGGCGCCGCGCGCGGGCGCGACGGCGTCTGCCCGCCCGGCGCCGCATGTCGACGCCGCCGGGCGCTCGTTGGTCATCCTGCGCCGGCCGCGCCGTACGTGCGGCGCGGTGGGAGCCGCAACCTCAGAGCGACGCGCGCGGCGTCGTGGCGTAGCGCCGCTCGTAGAGCGATTGGCAATGCGTGCAGCGTTCGGCGGTCGGGCGCGCCAGCAGGCGCTCGTAGCCGACCGAGCCGTCGCAGTCGATGCATTCGCCGTAACTGCCGTCGCGCATCCGCTGCTGGGCACGGCCGATCGCGCGCAGTTCGGTCAGCTTCATGCCGATCAATGCATGATCGACGTCGACGAACAGGTCGGCGTTCGCCTCGTCGCCCTCGTCCGGCGCCGCGCCGGCAAGCTCCGCATAGGATTCGGACGCGCGCTGGTCTTCGCTGGTGCGGATCTCCGCCCGCAGCGTCTGCTCGCTCTCGTTCAGCCGCTGCTTCAGCGTCTGCCGTTGTTGTGGGTCGAGCGACATGGCCGTCTCTCCTGTTCCGGGTCCGCGCGAAACAGAGCGGCGCGCGGTATCGCGCGGGTGCGCGGCACGCAGGCATGCCCCGTGCCGTCGCATCCGGATGAGCGGCCGGACGCGCAAAACGCCGGACGCATGCGACGCAGGATAAACCCATTGAACACGCGTGTGTTGACCGGAATCAGCGTGCCGGTCATGCCGCGGCGAAGGAGGGGAAACTGGGGACGGACGAGGAATTCCGCCCGCCGCGCGCCCCGAAGCCTGCTGGCACAACCGCAGCGCAGCAATTCCGGCGCGACCACGGCGCTGCTTCCGCGCGCCCGAACCGGCCTCACTCCGTCGGGACGATCGCTCGCACGGCGCCGCTTCGATCATTCGTCATCCTCAGAACGCATTGCGCCCGATGAAGCCGCGCACCACCGTCAGCAGGATGATCTTGATGTCGAACCAGAAGCTCCAGTTCTGCATGTAGAACAGATCGAACTTCACGCGTGCCTCCATCGCCTCGACCTTGCGCGTTTCACCGCGATAGCCGTTCACCTGGGCCCATCCGGTGATGCCGGGCCGCACGCGGTAGCGGTACATGTAGCAGTCGATCAGTTGCCGGTAGAAGTCGTCGTGTTCGATCGCGTGCGGACGCGGACCGACCACCGACATCTGCCCGAACAGCACGTTGAAGAACTGCGGCAGCTCGTCGAGCGACGTGCGCCGCAGGAACGCGCCGACGCGCGTGATGCGCGAATCGTTGCGCGACGCCTGCCGCACGACGCCCGGCTGCGCGCGATGCACGCGCATGGTCCGGAACTTGAGGATATCGAACTCGCGGCCGTCGACCCCCTTGCGGCGCTGCCTGAACAGCACGGGCCCCGGCGACGACAGCTTGACCGCGATCGCCAGCATCGTCAGCAGCGGCAGCAACGGAATCAGCACGCCGAACGCGAACAGCCGGTCGAACGCGAACTTGGCCCACAGCTCCGGCGCGGAACGCGGCGTGGTCGCGAGATTGATCGCCGGCATGCCGAGCACGTCGGTCGCGGAACGATCGACGACCGCCATCTGCCGCACGTCGGGCAACAGCCGCAACTCGACGAACTCGTCGCGCAGCTCGCGCACGATGCGCTGGATTCGCCACTCGTGCGACATCGGCAGCGTGAGCCAGACCTCGTCGATGTCGCCGCCGCGAATCAGTTCGCGCAACGCGTTCCAGTCGCCGATCACCGGCACGCCGCCGATGCCGCCCGCGGCGGCCTGGGCATCGTCGTCGAATACGCACGCGGCCACGAACGGGCCATTCGGCGCCAGTTGCATCCGCTCGATCGCGACGCGCCCGTACGCCGTTGCGCCGACGACGGCGACGCGGCGCTGCCGCGCCCGCGGGTCGCCGCGCGTCAGCGCGAGCCCCAGCAGCGCCGCGCGCCCGAGCAGCAGCGCCGCGTCGCCGGCCAGCACCGTGCGCACGATCCAGCGGGTCGTCACCGTGCCGCCGCGATTCATGATCCACATCGTGCCGGCCACCGTCAGCACGCTCGCGCAAACGACCGCCACCAGCGTGTGCGTCAGCACGTGCGCGCCACCCTGCACCGCCACGCCGCCGCGCACGGTGCGCAGGTAACGCGGCAGCAGCGCCACCGTCAGCACGCACAGCAACGCGATCGCACCGCGCTGCGCGTCGGACAACGCATGCCAGCCGAGACCCGACGCCGCCTGCGCGACCAGCGCGCCCGCCAGCACCAGCACGACGTCGGCCGCCGCGATCGCGGCACGCCGCATCGCATTCGTTCCACCGGACATCGACTGCATCGTCACGCACCGTGTGCGGGAAATCCGCGGTGCCCTTCCGGCATGCGCGAGCGAACCGTCGCCGGCATCGCATTCCCGCGCGTGCCGAGCAACCGGCGATAGTCCGCGCGAATCAGGTCGTAGCATTCGCAGGCGTGATGTTCGAGGCCGTCGCGGTCGAGCACCGTGATGCGGCCGCGGCGCTGCCGGATCAGCCCGGCTTCCTGCAGGTTCCCGGCCGCTTCCGTCACGCCCTCGCGCCGCACGCCGAGCATGTTCGCGATCGTCTGCTGCGTGACCGCCAGCTCGTCGCCGTCGATCCGGTCGTGCGCGAGCAGCAGCCAGCGGCTGAGCTGTTCGCTGACCGAGTGGTGCCGGTTGCACAGCGCGCTGCGCGAGATCTGCGCCATCGTCGCCTGGCAGGTGTTGAGCAGCAGCCGATAGGTCTGCGGCGACCGCTCGAATTCGGCGCGCATCACGCAACTCGGCACGCGATAGGCCATCCCGCCGATCCGCACCTCGACCCGGTTCGACGCCGCGATCCCGCCGACCAGCGTCCCCAGCCCGACCACACCCTCGCGGCCGACCACCGCCACCTCGACCATCGCACCGTCCTCCATCAGGTGCTGGACCGACATCATCGCCGTCGTCGGAAAATGCAGATGACGCATCGGCTCGCCGACCCGGTCGAGCATCCCGGCCTTGATCCTGACCAGTTCGAGATGCGGTGCGATGGTGCGGATGCTGTCCTCCGGGAGGGCAGCAAGAATGGCATTCGCCGAATAGCTCGAGTGAAGATGAAGCATGTCTGTATCCCTTTTATCGTCCGCGCCGCCTGCAACCGCATGCACGGAATTCGTTATCGCGATGCGCGCTAGGACATTGACAGCGGTTGCGGCCCACAACCCTGAATCCGACTGGCCATCGGTTTGTCATTGCCCGATTGAGTCGACTGTCCCGTTCTCTACACGCCAGCCCGAATAAGCGATTTACGTGCCAATAGCCGCCCGTCCTTAATATATGAATCACATCCGATTTAGCGCCCCCGAATAACCGACCCCAAAAGCGAAAAAACGTCTCATTTCCGGACACTCCTCCATCCGCTGGACACAGCGCGCATTCGACTGATCAATTCCCGCGTATCGGATCAGGGCTGCTACGCGGCGGCCACGACGCTTATCGTTCAAATACTTACGGCCGATTTTCAATTGTTTCCGTGATGTGCAGCGCAGCATTTACCGGCGCCCCAGCCCCTCACACGCTCGTTTCAAACTGTCTCAAAATTGAATCGGCATACTCATTCGGCACTCTGTCCGCTACCGCACATATCACCCACAAGCCTTTGATTTAAATGAAAAATCAGGCGATCCCCATTTATTTGTCAAATAATGTTCAATGCCTTTCCGACACTTTCGCTGTACGATGCGCACGTCGTTCGATTGATTCCCTATCGACATCGAATGACAAGTCGTATAACTTCGTATAATGTATGCTATACGAAGTTATTACGAATTCGGCCGGGCCGCGTGGCGTTCACGCGCCCTTCGACCGGCTCCGCTTCGCGCCGCCGCCCGCGCCGCCCGCACCGCCCATCGTGCGTG
>NZ_BCPP01000514.1:0-5042 GCF_016586125.1 Burkholderia sp. E168m23 | reverse complement strand
CCGAGCGACAGCGTGCCGATCACGCCGCCCGTCTGCAGCACCGTGCCGACGATCACCGCCGTGCCCGACGAATAGCCGGCCTCGCGCATCACGGTCGGCAGCCAGTTCGACAGGAAGTACAGATCGATCAGGTTCATGAAACTGATCGCCCACAGCAGCAGCGTGACCGGCAGGCGGCCATGGCGGAACAGTTCGGCCACCGGCGCGCCGCTCGCCGCGCGCTCGCGCACGACGAGCCGCGTGTTCGCATCGATGCCGGCCTGCGGCGCGAACCGCGCGAGCCAGTCACGCGCCTGCGCGACGCGCCCTTTCAGCACCAGGAACTGCAGCGATTCGGGCAGCCGCGCGACCATCGCGATCGTCAGCACGAGCGGCACCGCACCGCCGACGAAGAACACCGAACGCCAGCCGAGCGCCGGAATCAGCGCCGCGCTGATGAAGCCGCCGAGCGCCGCGCCGAGCGTGAAGCCGCACGACACGATCATCATCCGCTTCACGCGATGCGCGGCCGGGCTGAACTCGCCGACCAGCGCCATCGCGTTCGGCATGATGCAGCCGAGGCCGAGCCCCGTGACGAAGCGCAGCGCCATCAGCACGGGAATCGAGCCCGCGAACGGCGTCGCGAGCATCGTCACCGCGAAGAACAGCGTCGAGCCGATCAGCACCGGGCGCCGCCCGATCCGGTCGGCCAGCACCGACAGCCCGAGCGCGCCGAGCAACATGCCGAACAGGCTCGCGCTGAACACGGGCCCGAGCGCCTGCTTCGGCACACCCCATTCGGCGATCACGCTCGGCGCGACGTAGCCCATCGCCTGCGCATCGAAACCGTCGATCACGAGGCACAGCCCGCACAGCGCGAGCAGCATCCAGTGAAAACCCGGGCGATGGGTCTCGTCGATCACGCGCTCGACTTCGAGCACGCGCGTATCGGCCGCCGCGCTCATTGCGCCACCTCGGCGGCCGGATGCACGGGCGGCGTCACGCCCTGGCGCGCGAGCGCCATCGCTTCGCGCAGCACGTCGGCGTCACCGACCTGGTTCGCGAGCAACAGGATCAGCTTCGCGTTGACGAGCTGGCTGTCGGCGTCCGACAGGTCGCGATGCATGTCGATCAGCGCTTCGTAGAACGCATCGGGGTCGGCCAGGCGCGGGCGGGTATCGAGTGGGGGCATGACGGTGTCTCCGGTGTCTTTATCGTATTCAGCGTGCGCAGCTCGCGCGCGCCAGTGCGTCGGCAATCGCCTGACGGTCGAGCGTGCGCGTGCGGGCGCAGACGTGCTGGTCGGGACGCAACAGGTAGAACGTGCCGGGCTGCGCGTCGTAGCGCTGCGCGGCGAGCCCGTCGACGTCCTCCACCACGTCGACACCGGCCGCCGGCTGCGCGTGCCCGGCCGGCACGACGAGCACCGGCCGCACCGCCGGCGCGAGGCCGTCGACGGCCTGCGCGAGCGCGGCCGCGTCGCCCGGCAATCCGAACAGCACACCGGTGAAGCCGCCGCGCAGATGCTGCAGCAGCCAGCCCGACGCGCCTTGCGCGCGCACCGGTGCATCGGCCGCCGCCGCGCCCGGCCGCATCGCGCACGCAAACGTGTCGCCGCCGCGGTCCGGCGTGTTGAGCGGCGAATCGGCCAGCACGGCCGGCACCGACAGGCGCCCGCTGTTCACCAGCTTGCGTGCGAACTCGCAGTCGCGCGCGAGCTTCAGCGTCGCGTCGCGGAACACGCGCGACACCGCGCTTTTCGGCGTGATGAAATCGGTCGAGCGCGTCGAGTTGCGGATGTTCTCGTCGGCTGCGAACTCGCGCTCGCTCGCATAAGTGTCGAGCAGGCGGTCGTGCGCACGGCCGTCGAGCACCAGCTTCAGCTTCCACGCGAGGTTGTCCGCGTCCTGCACGCCGCTGTTCGCACCGCGCGCGCCGAACGGCGACACGCCGTGCGCGGAATCGCCCGCGAACAGCACGCGGCCGTGGCGGAACGTGTCCATCCGCTGGCAGCGGAACGTATAGACGCTCACCCACTCGAGCTCGAACTCGACGTCCGCGCCGAGCAGCGCGCGCACACGCGGGATCACACGCTCCGGCTGCTTCTCGGCGACCGGATCGGCATCCCAGCCGAGCTGGAAGTCGATGCGCCACACGTTGTCCGGCTGGCGGTGCAGCAGCACCGACTGGTTGCGGTGAAACGGCGGGTCGAACCAGAACCAGCGCTCGGTCGGAAACTCCGCCTTCATCTTCACGTCGGCGATCAGGAAGCGGTCCTTGAACGTGCGGCCACGGCTTTCCAGGCCCATCGCCGTGCGCATCGGGCTGCGCGAGCCGTCGGCCGCGATCACGTATTGCGCGCGCAGCGTCGCGACGCCGTCCGGCGTCTCGATCGTCAGCACCGCGTGTTCGGCCGACTGGTCGACGCCCGTCACCTTGTGCTTCCAGCGGATGTCGATGTTCGGCAGCTCGAACGCGCGGTCGGCCAGATAGCCTTCGACGTAGTACTGCTGCAGGTTGATGAACGCGGGGCGCGCATGCCCCTCCTCGGGCAGCAGGTCGAATGCGTAAAGCTGCTCGTCCTGCAGGAACACCTTGCCGACGTGCCAGCTCACGCCCTTGTCGACGAAGCGCTCGCCGCAGCCGAGCCGGTCGAAGATCTCGAGCGTGCGCTTGGCGAAGCAGATCGCGCGCGAGCCGGTCGACAGCGTGTCGTCGTCGTCGAGCAGCACGACCGGCACGCCCTGCTGCGCGAGGTCGATCGCGGCGGCCAGGCCCACCGGGCCCGCGCCGACGACGATCACCGGGTGGACGGCCGCGTCGTGCGCGCGGGCGCGGTACTCGAACTTCAGCGTCTGGTAATCGATGCTCATGGTCGCCATCCGCGCGTCAACCCCGCCGTGCGCGCACCGCCGCGCCCGTCGCTCCATCCGTCTCCTCGCGGCGCGCCTGCCCGCTTGTCCTGTCAACAACCGCCACGTCTCGCTCCTTGCTTCCTGTTGATTCGTGAACGGCGCCGTTTCGCGGCGCCCGCATGCCGCTTTTCTTGATCGGCGACCCCTCCTTGGATTTACGAATAGTAAAACCAATTACGAATAGTGAAATCAACGTAAACCCTAGTCGTTCGCTCGGGGACGGGATAACCATATGAATGAAACGCCGAGCCGAGCGCGGCGCGCGCTGCTAATATCAAGTCAACGAGGCGGCCCTTTCGGCCGCCATTTTTCCTTCTCACGCCGATGATTCCGCCTACCATCCCCGAGCTGGTCAGCCGTGCCGGGCAACTGCCGTATCTGCGGGAACACCTCGCGCTTGCCGAAGGCGGCACCGCGTGCGCGAATCTGCCCGAGCGCACGCTCGCCAGCGCGTACGAGCCGATCTACGACGTGACGATGCCCGGCGCGCCGCAATCGACGTCGTTCGCCGACGCGATCGAGCGCTACGGCGACGAGCTCGGCTTCCAGGCCGTCACGCTCGTCACCGGCGCGCAGCACGACCCGGTCGACGCGGCCGTCGACGACCAGACGCTGGTCGCGATCGACCGCCTGTCGCGCGCGCTGCACGCGATCAATTTCTTCGGGGCGCAGCGTCACGGGCTGCTGTTCCTGCGCGTGCACGAGCGGCTGCTCAAGAGCGTGAAGTACGACCACGGCAAGCATTTCTCGTCGGTACTGCAGCGCTTCGGGCTGCCGCCCGAGCGGATCGTGATCGAACTGCCGGCGGTCGCGGTCGCCCACAAGACGTTCCTCGGCTACCTGACGCGCAGCTATCAGCATCACGGCTTCAAGGTCGCCGACAAGCTGCCCGACCCGGGCCGCATCCTCGCGGTCGAATCGGACATGGCGCGCCCCGACTACATCAAGATGGATGCGGGCATCGCGTTGCGCGACGGGATGGTCAAGGCGCTCGTCGCCTACGCGCAGCGCGTGCGGATTCCGCTGATCTTCGACGGCGTGGTCGACGAGACGCAG
Organism: Burkholderia sp. E168m23; assembly: GCF_016586125.1. Classification (NCBI taxonomy): domain Bacteria; kingdom Pseudomonadati; phylum Pseudomonadota; class Betaproteobacteria; order Burkholderiales; family Burkholderiaceae; genus Burkholderia; species Burkholderia sp. E168m23. The sequence continues at coordinate 1,092 of NZ_BCPP01000514.1, read as the reverse complement.
TGCGAGCTGCTGCGCCAGCACGACGTGCGGTTCATGCAGGGGCCGGTGTTCGCGAAGGTCGTGACGGCCTGAGCGGAGGGAGCAGCCACGCGGGGAGCGTGCCGCGCCGGGGGCGGCATCCGGTGTCGGGTTACTTCGGGAATCAGGTTTCAGCGTCGCTCGACGCCGGCCGGTTCCTCGTTCGTTCATGCAGAAAGGTCGAATGCGCTTGCGCACCCGCCCGGCGCCGGCGCATTGCCCGCGACGGGCCGCCTATTCCCTGCCACCGTCGTCGTACTTCGGTAGATCGTCGTCGATCTCGATGCCCGGGAAACGATCGCCGTACCAGACGTGCCACGCCGGACGCAGCCTCGACGGTTCGTCGAGCGTCGCGTAATTGATCTCGACCGTCTGCGGCGCGTCAGAGCGCCGGTATTCGAGCTGCGCGCCGCAACGGCCGCAGAAGCGCCGTTCGCCCCAGGCGCTCGACGCGTAGACGGTCGGTTCGCCCCGCAGATATTCGAATGCGTCGATCGGCACCGATGCCGATGCGACGACCGCCGCGCCGGTCGTGCGCTGGCAGAGCCGGCAGTGGCAGAAACCGGCGTCGGTCGGAACGCCGGCGATACGGTAGCGGATCGCGCCGCACGCGCATCCGCCTTCCATCGGTTCGGGGTGCGCCATCGCAGACCTCGTCGTCGGGGAAGCAGGCGAACGATGATGAGCGCGGTTCGCCCGTCACGCAATACGCAACGGTGCCGCGCCGCCTCTGCTTCCCCACCTGTTGCGCACGAGCTGGTTGCCGCACGACCACAGCACCCGCGCGCTCGTCGCTCTCAGACCGTCTGCCCGAGCCGCTGCGCGAGCGCCTTCAGTTGCGGCCCGACCTGCGTGCGAAACACGGCCTCGTCCATCGACGACGCCGGGCCGCTGCAGCTCAGGATCAGCCAGCGCCCCTCGCGCGGCTCGCGAAACGGCACGGCCGCCGCGTTCACGTCCGCGTGCCACGCGCGGAACGAATAGCAGCAACCGCCCGCCGAGAATTCGGCCACCGCCTGCTGCGCGGCGGCGACGAGCGCATCGGCGTCGGCCGCGCCGCCGGCCGCGCGGTGC
>NZ_BCPP01000513.1:0-5056 GCF_016586125.1 Burkholderia sp. E168m23 | reverse complement strand
TCGATTGCCGAATACAGCGGCAGCATGCCGATCCCGATGCCGTCGCGGATCGCGAGGGCGAGCGATTCGGCCGTATTGGTCTGCACCGGCCCGGCGACATGGATCTGCTCGACGCCGTCGGGCCCTTCGAGCACCCATTCGTGCGTCGGGAACGCCGGCGTACATAGCGTCAGGCACGCGTGCGCGGCGAGATCCTGCGGGCGGGCCGGCACGCCATGCCGTTTCACGTAGTCGGGCGATGCGCACAGAATGCTGAACGTCGAGCCGAGCAGGTGCGACACGAGCTCCGAATCAGGCAGCGACGATGCGGTGACGACGGCCATGTCGCTCGTGCCGTCGAACAGGTCAGGCATCCGCTGCGACAGCGACAGCTCGATCGACACGTCCGGGAATTGCGCGTGATAGCGCGTCAGCGCGGGTAATACGTAGTGGTGCCCGACGCTCGCGAAGCTGTGCATGCGCAGCACGCCGGCCGGGCGCTCGTGCGCGCAGCTCGCCTCTTCTTCCGCGCGGTCGACGTCGGCGAGGATCTGGCGGCAGCGCCGCAGATAGCTTTCGCCGGCCGACGTGAGCGCGAGACGGCGCGTCGAGCGATTCATCAGACGGGTGCGCAGGCGCGCCTCGAGCTCCGACACCGCGCGCGACATCGCGCCCGTCGTCGAATTCAGCGATTGCGCGGCGGCGGTGAAACTGCCCGTCTCGACGACGCGCGAAAACACCCGCATGTTTTGTAGCGTATCCATTCCTGTGAGCAACCTGTAGCGGAGCCGCCATTTTCCTCCACTGCGCGCGATAGATTGTTACGTCGGCTGCAACTATCGTTTCCCCGCAACTGCGTTAATGCACGGGCGCCGCACTCCTACAATCGGCGCCTCACCAGTCGAACGGACCCGTTCGGACGCACCGCGGCGCTTCGCCCGGTCGGCCCTGGGCCCTCTTTTCATGAAGCCACAACCTGCGATCGAGCGACCTTCCATCGAACCGGCACGATGGAGGCCATGGCTCGATCCGCTCGGCAACGCGGCGCGCGACTGGGCCGCGACCGACGGGCTGATCTGGCTGCATCTCGCGAAAACCGTGCTCGCGGCGCTGCTGGCGATGGGCATCGCGATGCGTCTGGAAATGTCGCAGCCGCGCACCGCGATGACGACCGTGTTCGTGCTGATGCAGCCGCTGTCGGGCATGGTGTTCGCGAAAAGCTTCTACCGCGTGCTCGGCACGGCGGCCGGCCTCGTCGGCGCGCTCGCGCTCGGTGGGTTGTTCGCGCAGCAGCCGGAGCTGTACATGGCCGGCATCACGCTGTGGATCGGCGGCTGCATCGCGCTCGCGGTGCGCAACCGCCACTTCCGCTGGTACGGCTTCGTGCTCGCCGGCTACACGGCCGCGCTGATCGGCCTGCCGGCCGTGATGACACCGCAGACGCTGTTCCAGTCCGCGCTCACGCGCGCCGCGGAAGTCGCACTCGGCATCGCGTGCTCGGGCGCGGTCAGTGCGTTGATCCTGCCGTTGAGTTCCGCGAAGGCGCTGATGCGTTCATTGAGCGCGCGCCACGCGACGTTCGCGGCGTTCACGGCCGGCGCGCTGGCGGGCGACGTCGCGCGCGGCGATTTCGAGCGGCGCTTCGCCGATTTCGTCGACGACATCGTCGGCTTCGAAGCCAATCGTGCATTCGCATCGTTCGAGGACCCGCACATTCGCGCGCGCAGCCGTCGGCTCGCGCGGCTGAACAGCGAGTTCATGAACGCGTGCACGCGGCTGCATGCGCTGCATCAACTCGTCAAACGGCTGCGTGCGAACCAGTCGGACGCTGTGCTCGACGCGCTGGCGCCGCACGTCGACGCGCTCGCCCAGCGCTTCGCCGCGTTGCGCGACGAACGCCAGCGCGGCATCGCACCGGCCACCGGCGCGCTGCTCGAACTGCGCCGCTTCCACGGTGCGTTGCCGAAGACCGCGCGCGCGTCGCGGCGAACCCTCGAGGACCATGCGGCCGGCGGCCTGCTCGACTTCGATACCGCGATCGAGCTGCTGTACCGGTTCATCGGCGAATATCTCGGCTACGTCGACACGTACGCGTCGCTCGACCAGGACGATCACGCGTTCGAGCGCTCGGTCACGCATTACGCGGTGAAAACCAATGCGTTCTTCGTCGGTTTCGCCTTCCTGCGCACGGTGGTCGCCGTCGGCGCGATGAGTGCATTCTGGATCGCGTCGGAATGGCCGAGCGGCTCGCTCGCGGTGATCGCCACCGCGATCGCGTGCGCACTCAGCTCGACGTCGCCGCGCGCGCCGAAGTTCGTCGCGCAGATGGGCGTCGGGGCGGCGTTCGCGACCGCCGTCGGCTACCTGTTCCTGTGCTACGTCTATCCGAACATCGACGGTTTTCCGCTGCTGTGCGCGGCGCTCGCGCCGGTGCTCGGCCTCGGCGCGTTCCTCGCGATGCGGCCGGGCCTGTCCGGCTACGGGATCGGCTTCGCGGTGTTCTTCTGCTTGCTTGCGGGCCCCGACAACACGATCGCGTATACGCCTGAAGTGCTGATCAACAACGGGCTGGCGGTCGTGGTCGCGATGCTCGCGTGCTCGCTCGTGTTCGCAGTCGTATTCCCGACCCACATGCCCTGGCTCACCGGCCGGATCGCGCACGACTTGCGCCGCCAGGTGACGCTTGCATGCGAAGGCGCGCCGGACGGCCTCGCGCAGCGCTTCCAGTCGAGCACGCACGACCTGATGGCGCAACTGCGCACGCTGCTGGTGCGCCGTACGCGGCAGCATCGCGATGCACTGCGCTGGATGCTGTCGACGCTCGAGGTCGGCCACGCGGTCATCGACCTGCGCGACGAGCTGCACGCGTTCTGCGCGTCGAAACCGCCGCAGACGCTGCGCTGGATCGGTTCGATCGATGCGGTGCTGAACGAACTGCCGCGCTTCTTCGACGATCCGACGCCCAGTCGCCATGCGCGTACGCTGAAATCGGTGAATCTCGCGATTCGCGCGGCACAGCACACGCTGCAGGCGTGGTACGCGGTGCCCGACGCGCGCCGCAGCATGCAAAGGATCGTCGGCTGCCTGCACTTCATGCGCAGCGCGCTGCTGGACAAGGACGCGCCGTTCAACCGGCACCGCCATTGAAGAATGTGTGCGCGCGCTACGGGATCGTTGTTCCGGATGGAAATAAGCTCTACAGCCGCGGTGATTAATCTTTAAGCAGTGCGAGCCTATAGTTTCCTCACTGCCAGCGAGACTGGCACTCACCCAGGAGAAACAAAATGAAGCCGCTGCACCTCGCCCTCGTTGCCCTGTCGCTCACCGCTGCCGTCGCTCACGCGCAGCCGGCGCCGGCAGACGCCGCACCGCAACAGGCGAACCGCACCGAAGCGATCCAGGCCGCCGGCCGCGTCGATCGTGCGCAATCGAAGCAGGAAGACCCGAACGCCTGCGTCGGCCCCGTCAGCTTCTGCAACATCTACTTCGGCAGCTGAGCATGACGCCGCGTCGTCACGGCCCGGCCCATATCGCCCCCACGGCCCCCACGGCCCGCACCGCACGCGTGACAGGCGCGGGCGGACGGCGGTCCGGCCGATCGCCGCATCGCCGCCCCGCCCCACGCCGCTTCGATTGAAGCGGCGCTTGCCGTTTCAGGCGCCGCGCCCCGGCCGCCAACCCACTTCGCGCAACGCATCCAGCAAGCGCGCCTGCCCGAGCCCTTCGACCCGCGCCCCGCGCGATGCGACGTCGCCGCCCGCGACCAGCGCATTCACGATCGCCTCCTCCACCGCTTCCGCCGCCGCGACGAACAGCGCGGAAATATGGTCGTTGTTGACCATTTGCACGCCGGTGGTCGGCGCGCCCTTGCTGCCGTAGTTCACCGCCGGCAAGCCGGCGTTGCCGGTGGCGAACGCGAGAAAGATGTCGCCGCTCGAATCCTCGGTGCCGCCGCCGACGCGGGCCAGCCCGACGCTCGCGCGCTGCGCGAGACGCGTGCATTGATGCGGCAGCAACGGTGCGTCAGTCGCGATCGTGACGACGATCGAACCCATGCCGGCTTCGCCTTTCGCGTCGGCTTCGCGGAACGGCGAATGCACATGCCGCAGCACTTCGCCGACCGGGTAGCCGGCCACGCGCAGCATTTCGCGCACACCGTAGTTCGCCTGCACGAGCGCGCCGACGGTCCAGCCGCCCGCATCGTCCGCCAGCACGCGCGACGCGGTGCCGATGCCGCCCTTGAACTCGTGGCAGATCATGCCGGTGCCGCCGCCCACGCCGCCTTCGGCAACCGGCCCCGACTGCGCGGCGGCCAGCGCGCGCTGCACGTGCGCGGCGCTCACGTGCTGCCCCCAGATGTCGTTCAGCAGTCCGTCGTAGGTTTCCATCACGACCGGCATGCACCAGTACACGCGGCCGGCCGCCGCTTCGCGTTCGTTCGCGACGAGCGCGTCGCGCACCGCGCCGACGCTGTGGGTGTTCGTATAGGCGATCGGCGTCGTCAGCAGGCCCGCTTCGCGAATCCATTCGAGCCCGGTCGCGTCGCCGTTGCCGTTCAGCACGTGCACGCCCGCGAAGCACGGCGAATCGTGCGCGGCGCCCGCGCGCGGCTCGATCACGGTGACGCCGGTGCGGATCGATGCGTCGCCGTTCTCGACGTTCAGCGTGCAGTGCCCGACCCGCACGCCCGGTACGTCCGTGATCGCGTTGAAGCGGCCCGGCGTGCCGAGGCCGATGCGGATGCCGAGATCCCTCGTGCGCATGATGCAATTCCTCCAGTCTTTCGATGGTTCGTGTGTCGGTGGTGCACTGTATCGATCCGGCGCTCAGAGCGCGCGGAATGCTTCGCTGTGGCGCGCCCAGGCCACGTACATCACGAGCGCCGCGACCAGCAGCCCCGCGATGATGATCAGGTCGGTCGGTTTCGTCGCAGTCGCCAGCGTCGTGTAAAGCGTGTACGCGGCGCCCGCCACCGCGACGAGCGGCGTCACGGGCCACAGCGGCATCCGGTAGTGATGCTCGACGTCGCGGCGCACGAACCGGCTCGCGAGCGCGGCCAGCCCGACGACCAGATAAA
>NZ_BCPP01000512.1:0-5058 GCF_016586125.1 Burkholderia sp. E168m23 | reverse complement strand
TTCGATGATGTTCGCGACGTCCTCGCACTTGTCGGTGATCTCTTCGAGCAGCTCGTAGATCGCCTTCAGCTTGATGAGCGTCTTCACGTCGTCTTCTTCGCGGAACAGCTTCGACATCGCCGCGCGCAGCACGCGGTCGGCTTCCGATTCCCAGCGGTCGATTTCCTCGCATTGCTTGAGGATCTGCGCCGACTGTTTCATGTCGGACAGCAAGCCGACGGCTTGCTGCACGTGTTGCGCCGACTGGGTGACGATGTGCGCGAGCTGGCTCGCCTCGGACGTGACGGACTGCACGTCGTACAGCGACACGGCCGTCGCGACGTCTTCCATCAGGTCGAGGATGTCGTCCATCGTCGTGATCAGCTTGTGGATCTCGTCGCGATCGAGCGGCGTGATGAAAGTCTTGTGCAGCAGATCGATCGCCTCGTGCGTGAGCTTGTCGGCGGCCTTCTCGGCGATTTGCACGTTTTGCTTGTGAATCTCGGCGTCGGCGAGATTGTCGATCAGCAGTTCGAGCTCGCGGCCACCGGAAACGATGTGCTTCGCGTGCGCGTTGAAGAGTTCAAAGAACTTGCCCTCGGTGGGCATGAATCGACCGAACATGGGATTCCTGAGAGATTGTCAAACTACTGTCACGAAAACGGGCGACATTGTACCGGTTTCGGTCGCGACGCGACGTGCGCATATGCGCACGCCGGGATTGGATACAACATTTGGCGAAATAGGTGTTTACAACCGGCTTTACTCGCCGTAGAAGGTCTGCGCCCCGGCAAAATTGTCGAACTTCGTGTATTGCCCCAGGAACGTGAGCCGAACGGGCCCGATCGGACCGTTACGCTGCTTGCCGATGATGATTTCGGCCGTCCCCTTGTCAGGGCTGTCCGGATTGTAGACCTCATCGCGATAAATGAACAGGATCACGTCCGCATCCTGTTCGATTGCGCCCGATTCGCGCAAATCCGACATCACCGGACGCTTGTTCGGGCGCTGTTCGAGGCCGCGGTTCAACTGCGACAGCGCGATCACCGGCACGTCGAGTTCCTTCGCGAGGCTCTTCAGCGATCGCGAGATTTCGGAAATTTCGGTCGCGCGGTTCTCGCCCTGCGACGAACCCGACATCAGCTGCAGGTAGTCGACGATGATCAGGCCGAGCTTGCCGCACTGCCGCGCCAGACGCCGAGCGCGCGAGCGCAATTCCATCGGGTTCAGGCCGCCCGTCTCGTCGATGAAGAGCTGTGCCTCGCTCATCTTCTGCACCGCGTGCGTCAGCTTCGGCCAGTCCTCGTCCGTCAGGCGGCCCGTGCGCATCCGGTGCTGGTCGAGCCGGCCGATCGAGCCGAGCATACGCATCACGAGCTGGGTGCCCGGCATTTCCATCGAGAACACCGCGACCGGCAATCCATACTCGACCGCGACGTATTCGCCGATGTTCATCGAGAACGCCGTTTTACCCATCGACGGGCGCCCCGCGACGATGATCAGTTCGCCGCCGTGCATCCCGGACGTCATCCGGTCGAGGTCGACGAAGCCCGTCGGCGTGCCGGTGACGTCGCTCGGGTTCGCGGTGTGGTACAGCGTGTCGATGCGCTCGACCACCTGCGTGAGCAGCGGGCCGATCTCGAGGAAGCCCTGGTTGCCGCGCGCGCCCTCTTCGGCGATCGAGAACACCTTCGACTCGGCTTCGTCGAGCAGCTGGCGGACTTCCTTGCCCTGCGGGTTGAAGGCGTCGGCCGAGATCTCGTCGGCGACCGACACGAGCCGGCGCAGCACCGCGCGATCACGCACGATTTCCGCGTAGCGGCGGATGTTCGCCGCGCTCGGCGTGTTCTGCGCGAGCGCGTTCAGGTACGCGAGCCCGCCGACGTCGTCGGCCTTGCCGGACGTGGTCAGCGCTTCGTACACGGTCACGACGTCGGCCGGGCGCGTCGACGCGATCAGGCGGCCGATGTGCTCGTAGATGATCCGGTGGTCGTAGCGGTAGAAGTCGCCCTGCGACAGGAAGTCGGCAATCCGGTCCCATGCCGCGTTGTCGAGCAACAGGCCGCCGAGCACCGACTGCTCGGCTTCGACCGAATGCGGCGGGACTTTCAGCGATTCGATTTGGGGATCTTGCGGCGCGTTCATGGGTTGGGATTATCGCGAATAGATGGCGGCAGCGCTACCACCGCTTGCCGGCGAGCGGGCAATAAAAAAGGCAGGCCCCGGTTACCCGGGCGCCTGCCCTTGTCCGGACGGCGGAAGCCGCCCGGCAAGCTTGCGTCTACGCTTACGCGTGGTCGCCGATCACGTTGATCGTGACGTCGACGACGACGTCCGTGTGCAGCGCGACTTGCACGTTGTGCTCGCCGATCATCTTCAGCGGGCCTTCCGGCATGCGCACTTGCAGCTTCTCGACTTCGTAGCCTGCCTTCTTCAGCAGTTCAGCGACGTCGCCGTTCGTGACCGAGCCGAACAGACGGCCGTCGACGCCCGACTTCTGCGTGATTTCGAACGACTGACCGTTCAGCTTCTCGCCGACTGCCTGCGATGCGGCCAGCTTTTCAGCGGCGATCTTTTCGAGTTCAGCGCGGCGCACTTCGAATTCGGCGATCGCTTCCTTCGTTGCACGGCGAGCCTTGCGGTTCGGGATCAGGAAGTTGCGAGCGTAACCGTCCTTGACCTTGACGATATCGCCGAGGTTGCCCAGATTGGCGACTTTTTCCAACAGAATGATTTGCATTCGAATTCTCCTTATTGCGTCGCCTGATTACGCCTTGTGCTGATCGGTGTACGGCAGCAGCGCGAGGAAACGCGCACGCTTGATGGCCGTATCCAGCTGACGCTGATAGTGCGCCTTCGTACCCGTCAGACGAGCCGGCGTGATCTTGCCGTTTTCGCCGATGAAGTCCTTCAGCGTTTCCGTGTCCTTGTAGTCGATCTGCTCGACGCCGGCAGCCGTGAAACGGCAGAACTTCTTGCGCTTGAAGAGCGGGTTTTGTTGCTGACGACGCTTGTCGAATTTCTTACCAGTCGGGCGGGCCATGATTTCAGTCCTTTCCTGTGTCCTGCAATGCAGTGATGTGAAACACCAAGGTTCTCGCGTTGCGGCTTTTCTTGGCCAGGAAGCCCGTGAACAGCGTTTCGACGCCCATTTCACGACTTTCCAGCTTGCCGCTCGCCTCACCGGCCGCCACCGCCTCGATCGTCATTTCGACCTGACGGGGAATGCCTGCTTCGACGACTTCCGTGCGGTGATGCAACGTGGCGCTTGCGATCGGAACACCTGCCGGCGTATATCGCACCGGTGCGCGTTCGACGACGCTCGCCGTCAATTGCAACCTGTTCACGTGAGTGGCGCGCTCCTTGATGGCTTAATGAGTGACGAACTTAAGCCTGCGCTTCGGCCGGCTGAGCTGCAGCCGCCTTCTTGGCTTCTTCGCGCTGAACTTCCTTCATCATCGGCGACGGGCCGGTTTCGGCCTTCTTCATCTTGACGATGAGGTGACGCAGCACGGCGTCGTTGAACTTGAACGCGTGTTCGAGTTCGTCGAGCGTCGTCTGGTCGCACTCGATGTTCATGCAGACGTAGTGAGCCTTCGCGAGTTTCTCGATCATGTAGGCCAGCTGGCGACGGCCCCAGTCTTCGACACGGTGGATCTGGCCGCCGTGCGTCGTGATCGTGGTCTTGTAACGCTCGATCATCGCGGGCACCTGCTCGCTTTGATCCGGGTGCACGATGAATACGATTTCGTAATGACGCATTACACACTCCTTGTGGATTAAAGCCACCCGGGCGTCTGAACCGGTGTGGCAAGTGAGAAGCCGAAGATTCTAACCCGGTTACGGGGTGCATGCAAGGCCAATCGACGATTGGTCACCGGATTCTGGCCGTGTTTTCAAAGACTTGAACGGGTCCGTCGGGGCACGCACCCTCCGCTCGGCCTCTCGGCGGGCGGGGTCGAAACATCAACGCGCCCGCCCGCCGCCGCTGGGGTCATTCGCTGGGCGTGCCGGCGAGCCGCGCGTCGAGCGCCGTCCGGAACGCCGCGAGCGCCGCCGGCTCGGCGTCGGTCACGGCCCACCACGTCATCCCGGCCGCGTTCCAGCGGTCGAGCGCATAGCCCTGCGACACGGTCGTGTACGGGGCCGCCGGCCGCTCCCCGGCCGGCTGTACGTAGACGTCGACCACGTGTTGCCGGTGGCGGTAGACGAGCACCGCGACGCGGCGTCGCCCGACATAGTCGAGCCGGCCGCCGACCAGCGCGAAGCCGCTCCTGGCGAGATCCTCGACCGGCGGCGCATAGTCGAGCCGGCCGTTGAACCACGGCTTGACCGTGTGCTGGTCGGTCGAGATCACGTCGATGTCGCGCGCCGACAGGTCGGCCCGCACGTGGCTCGCGACCAGTTCGTCGACCGTTCGGTCGGTGTCGGCGTGGCGGGCCGACCATGCCATTCCGCCGGCCGCCGCGACCGCCATCAGCAACGCGACACCCCAGCCGAGCCCCGGCAACGCGGCCACGCGCGGCCTGGTGCCGGTGCCGGCCGGCCCCGGTCGGGCCGACCCGCCGCGCCCGGTCAGCCAGGAAAACCAGTCGCGGCCGCGCGGCCGCCGCGGCTCAGGCCGGGACTCAGGCCGCGGCTCAGCCCGCGACGGCTCGTGAGCAGGCGCGTCGGCCGCTGCCGGCAGGCTCGCGAGGATGCTCGCCCGCAGCGCGTCCGGCGCGCGGTGATAATCGGCCTGCCGCACGGCCTGCACCAGCGTGACGATCCGCGCGCGTTCGCGGCGGCACGCGTCGCACCCTTCGACATGCTGCTGGACCCGCAACGCATCGGGCGCCGACAGCTCGCGGTCGACGTCCGCGTCCAGCAACGCTCGCGCTTCGTTACAGTCCATCGATAGCCTCCGATGCGGTTCCGCCCGCCGGCGCTCGGCCCGGCCGGCCTTCGGTCGCCGGCACGCCGCCCAGCAGCGCGGCAAGCTTGCGCCGGCCGCGCGCGAGCCGCGACATCACCGTGCCGACCGGCACGTCCGCGATCGCCGCGATCTCGCGGTAGCTCAGGTCCTCCATCTCGCGCAGC
>NZ_BCPP01000511.1:0-5059 GCF_016586125.1 Burkholderia sp. E168m23 | reverse complement strand
TGTACGCGACCTGCACCGCGACTTTCGCGTAGCCGCGCGTCAGGTAGGACGACTGGTTCTGCACGACGTCGGTGATCAGCTTCTCGTTCGGGATCAGCGTCTCGTTGCCGTCAAGGCCGCGCACGACCGTGTAGCGCGTGCGGATCTGCGTGACGACGCCCTGCAGCCCGCCGACGCTGATCGCATCGCCGAGCCGCAGCGAGCGGTCGAGCAGGATGATGAAGCCCGACACGTAGTTGCTGGCGATCTTCTGCAGCCCGAACCCGAGGCCGACGCCCACCGCGCCGCCGAACACGCCGAGCACCGTCACGTCGATGCCGACCAGCGACAGCCCGATCAGGATCGCCGCGAACACGAGCAGCGCGCGGCCGATCCGCGACAGTACGACCTTCAGGTTCGCGTCGAGCGTGCTCGCGCGCGACAGGCGATCCTCGAGCACCGAGCCGAGCCACATCGCGACCATCAGCGTCACGCACACCCACAGCGCGCCGGAGATCACCGACAGCAGCGTGAGGTGCGCGGTCGCGACCCGGAACTGCACGCTGTCGAGCCAGCCGAGCACGTCGCGCTGGATGCCGAGCACGGTCATCACCATCGCGGCCCACACGACGGTCGACACGATCTTCTCGACGATCGACAGCCACGCGTGCGTGTGGCCGTCGCGCGCGAACACGCGCCGCGCGAAGAAGAACAGCACGTAGATCAGCCCGATGCCGAACAGCGGCACGAGCGCGAGCGACAACAGCGACGTCGACATGAACGGGTCGAACGCGAGTTGCGCGCCGCCGACGAACACGCTGCCGAACAGCGGAAACAACGCACGTTTCAGGCTTTGCGCGCCCGCGCCGGGCGCACGCCCGGCCGCCCGGCGCCGCGCATCGATCCGGCCGTGCACGAAGCGCGCGGCCACCCACGCGAAACACAGCGCACCGATGAGGATCGCCGCCTGCCAGATCATCACCGGCTGGTGGAAATCGCGAATCACCGATTCCAGCCGGTGCGACAGCAGGCGGCTCTGCAAATTCTCCATCGTCCGTCCGGGCAGTCGTTACTGCGCGGCGCGGCGCTCGAGCACCGCGGCGAAGAAGCCGTCGGTCGCGTGACGGTGCGGCCACAGCGACAGGTAGTCGCCCGTCTCGAGCTCGATGCGCTGGTCGGCCAGCACCTGCTGCGCCGGCACCAGCGTGAACTCCGGATGATCGGCCAGGAACTGTTCGACGATGCGCTCGTTCTCGGCGTCGAGCACGCTGCAGGTCGCGTAGACGAGCCGGCCGCCCTTCTTCACGAGCCGCGCGGCGCTCGCGAGGATCGACGCCTGCTTCGGCGTCAGCTCGTCGATCGCCGTGCGCGTCTGGCGCCACTTCAGGTCCGGATTGCGGCGCAGCGTGCCGAGGCCGCTGCACGGCGCATCGACCAGCACGCGGTCGATCTTGCCGGCGAGCCGTTTGATCTTCGCGTCGTGCTCGCTGTCGATCAGCACCGGGTTCACGTTCGACAGCCCGCTGCGCGCGAGGCGCGGCTTCAGCTTCGCGAGACGCTTCTCCGAGATGTCGAACGCATAGAGGCGCCCGGTCGAGCGCATCATCGCGCCGAGTGCGAGCGTCTTGCCGCCCGCGCCCGCGCAGAAATCGACGACCATTTCACCGCGGCGCGGCGCGACCAGCGAGCACAGCAGCTGGCTGCCTTCGTCCTGCACCTCGATCGCGCCTTCCTCGAACAGCTTCAGGCGCGTCAGCGCCGGCTTGCCGACCACGCGCACGCCGAACGGCGCGAACGGCGTCGCGCCCGCTTCGATGCCGCTCACGCGCAGCGCTTCGATCACCTGGTCGCGGGTCGCCTTCTGCGCGTTGGCACGCAGGTCGAGCGGCGCCGGGTAGTTCAGCGCAGCGGCGAGCTGCGCGAGTTCCTCGGCGTCGAAACGCTCCGACAGCGCCTGGTGAATCCAGTCGGGCAGGTTCGTGCGAATGCGCACGGGCAGGCTCGCCGGATCGATCTTCGACACGTGCTCGAGCCACGCGGACTCGGTGTCGGACAGGAACGGCTTCAGCGCATTGCGCCCCATCGTCTGCATCAGGCCGAGCAGCGTGAGACGCCGCGCGGGCGTGCCGGTGCCGCTCTCGGCGAGATGCGAGAACTCCATCTTCCGGCGCAGCACCGCGAACACGGCCTCGGCGATCACGCCGCGCTCGGCATGCCCGAGCTTCGGGTGCGCGCGGAAGAACCGGCTCGTCGTCGCGTCGGCGGGGCCGGCGAACTTCAGCACCTCGGCGAGCAGGGTTTCGGTCTGGCCAATCAGGAATCCGTGCAGCTTCATACGCCCTCACTCGTTTCGGTTTGCGGTTGATCCGCGAAAATCCAGCGCGCCTCTTCGGGCGCGACCACTGCACGACCGTCCTCGAGGCGCAGACGCCCTTCGACGAACCAGCGCACCGCACGCGGATACAGCACGTGCTCGACCGTCAGCACGCGCTGCGCGAGCGCGGCCGCGTCGTCGCCGGCATGCACCGGCACCGCGCCCTGCGCGACGATCGCGCCGCTGTCGAGCTCGGGAATGACGAAATGCACGCTCGCGCCATGCAGCGCGACGCCCGCATCCAGCGCCTGCTGGTGCGTGTGGATGCCCTTGAAGCTCGGCAGCAGCGACGGATGGATGTTGAGCAGCCGGCCCTCGTATCGTCTGACGAATGCAGGCGTCAGGATGCGCATGAAGCCGGCGAGAACGACGAGATCGGGCGAAAAACGGTCGATTTCGGCGGCGAGCGCCGCGTCGAAGCTGTCGCGGCCGTCGAACGACCGGTGGTCGACCACCGCCGTCGCCACCCCGTGCGACGCGGCAAAAGCCAGTCCGGCCGCATCGGGCCGGTTGGCGATCACGGCGGCAATCTCGGCCGGCCAGCGTTCCTGCGCGCACGCGCGGACGATGGCCTCCATGTTGCTGCCGCGACCGGAAATCAGGATCACGAGTTTTTTCATCCGCGAATTTTACCATTCGCCCTCGCGTTTCCCGCCTTCTCGGCCGTCGGCCCGCTCGAACGTTTATAATCTTCTGCTTTGCGGCATCCCACCGCCCATTCCCCGACGCTGCATCCGCTATCGTGAAAGTCTTCCGCGGCCTGCCCAACGCCGAGAGCCGCGCCCCGTGCGCGCTGACGATCGGCAACTTCGACGGTGTCCATCGCGGCCACCAGGCCCTGCTCGCGCGCGTGCGCGCGGCAGCGGACGCGCGCGGCCTGCCCGTGTGCGTGATGACGTTCGAGCCGCACCCGCGCGAATTCTTCAATCCGGCCGGCGCACCGCCGCGCATCGCGATGCTGCGCGACAAACTGGAAGCGCTGCGCGACCACGGGGTCGACCGCGTCGTCGTCGAGCACTTCAACCACACCTTCGCGAGCCAGTCGCCGCAGGCGTTCGTCGAACGCACGCTGGTGAACGGGCTGCACACGCGCTGGATGATGGTCGGTGACGATTTCTGCTACGGCGCGAAGCGCGCGGGCACCTTCGACACGCTGAAGGCGGCCGGCGAGCTGCACGGCTTCGAGGTCGAGCAGATGGGCACGGTGGCCGGCAGCGACGGCACGCGCATTTCCAGCTCCGGCGTGCGCGCGGCGCTCGCCGCGGGCGATCTCGACGCGGCCGCGCAGGCGCTCGGGCACGGCTACGCGATCAGCGGCCACGTCGCGCACGGGCTGAAGCTCGGCCGCGATCTCGGCTTCCCGACGCTGAACCTGCCGATCCAGCACAAGCGGCCGGCGCTCGCGGGCATCTTCGTCGTGCAGGTGCACGGCCTCGGCCCCGAGCCGCTGCCGGGCGTCGCGAGCCTCGGGCTGCGCCCGACCGTCGACGATTCGGGCCGCGTGCTGCTCGAAGTTCATCTGCTCGACTGGCACGGCGACGCGTACGGCAAGCTGATCCGTGTCGAATTCCTGAAGAAGCTGCGCGACGAGGCGAAATTCGACGATCTCGAGGCGCTGTCGCGCGCGATCGCGCTGGACGTCGCGAATGCACGCGCCTACTTCACCGAACGCGACCGTGCGCCGGGCAGCCGCGCGACGGGCTTCGCGACGTCGGCCACCGACCGAATTAGCTGATCCGGACGGCGGCGCCTCGCGCCGCACCCTCGCGCCGCCCTCGCGCGCGCCTACCCGATTCACGACGCCCGAGCGTCCCCCCGATTTAGATAGCGATCCCATCATGAGCAACAAGAAAGCCGATTCGAAACCGCAGGCCAAGTATCCGGTCAACCTGCTCGACACGCCGTTCCCGATGCGCGGCGACCTGCCCAAGCGCGAGCCGCAGTGGGTCAAGGAGTGGGAAGCGCGCGGCATCTACGAGAAGATCCGCGCGGCCAGCCAGGGCCGGCCGAAGTTCATCCTGCACGACGGCCCGCCGTATGCGAACGGCGACATCCACCTCGGCCACGCGGTGAACAAGATCCTGAAGGACATCGTCGTCAAGTCGCGCAACATGGCCGGCTTCGACGCGCCGTACGTGCCGGGCTGGGATTGCCACGGGATGCCGATCGAGATCCAGATCGAGAAGCAGTTCGGCAAGTCGCTGCCGGCGGCCGAAGTGATGAGCAAGGCGCGCGCGTACGCGACCGAGCAGATCGAGAAGCAGAAGGTCGGCTTCAAGCGCCTCGGCGTGCTCGGCGACTGGGCCAACCCGTACAAGACGATGAACTTCGTGAACGAGGCGGAAGAAATCCGCGCGCTCGGCAAGATCATCGAGAAGGGCTACGTGTACCGCGGGCTGAAGCCGGTGAACTGGTGCTTCGACTGCGGCTCGGCGCTCGCGGAAGCGGAAGTCGAGTACAAGGACCGCACCGACCCGACGATCGACGTGATGTTCGCGTTCGCGGAGCCGGAAAAGACCGCGCACGCGTTCGGCCTGCCGGCACTGCCGCGCGCCGAGGGCGGCATCGTGATCTGGACCACCACGCCGTGGACGATCCCCGCCAACCAGGCGCTGAACCTCCATCCGGAAATCATCTACGCGCTGGTCGACACCGAGCGCGGGCTGCTGATCATCGCGGAAGAACGCGTCGAAGCCTGCATGACCG
>NZ_BCPP01000510.1:0-5081 GCF_016586125.1 Burkholderia sp. E168m23 | reverse complement strand
ATTCGCACCGCGCCGCAACGTACGCTTGCGCCGGCTCCGACGGGCCAGGCGCAGCAGGGCGGCCGGCTGGATCGGCGCCGGCCACACTGCGCGCCGTCGAGCGGCGCGGGCCGCCGCCCAGGAACCTGCTCGCTTTAACCGCGCAGCGCGGTCGCGACGACGCTCGCCAACGGCGTCGTGGGTCGACCGATCAGTCGCGCGAGGGCGCCGCCCTCGTCGAACAGCGCACCGCGCGACGCGGCCACGTCGGCATCGGCCAGGACGCTGGCAAACTCGGGCGGCAGCCCGGCGCTCGTCAGCGCGTCTGCATAAGCATCCTGCGCGAGATCGTTGTAGACAACGGTCTTGCCGGACTGCCGCGAAACCTCGGCAGCCAGTTGCGCGAGCGTGAACGCATCGTCCGCCGCCAGCTCATACGTTTTTCCTGCATGGCCGTCCGTCGCCAGTGCCACGGCCGCGGCCGCCGCATAGTCCTTGCGCGCGGCGGAAGAGAAGCGCCCGTCCTTCGCGGCCCCGATGAACGCGCCGTGCTCGAGGGCCGCGGGGAGGGCCATCAGATGGTTCTCGGTGTACCAGCCATTGCGAAGAATGACGGCGGGAAGGCCGGCGGCCGCGATGATTTCTTCCGTCTGCCGGTGCTCGATCGCGAGTCGGGCGGGCGAGGTGTCGGCGTGCAGCATGCTCGTATAGGCGAGCAACGAGACTTCCGCCCGCCGGGCCGCGTCGATCACCGCGCGATGCAGCGGCAGGCGCCCGGCGACTTCGGTCGACGAGATCAGCAGGAGTTTGTCGACCCCGACGAACGCGCTGGCGAGCGTTTCAGGCCGCTTGTAGTCGGCCTCGCGCACCACCACGCCGCGCGCCTCGAGGTCGCGTGCCTTCGCGGGATTCCTGACCGCCGCGACGATCCGGTCGGCCGGAACGGTTTCAAGCAATGCATCGATCACAAGGCGCCCGAGTTGCCCGGATGCTCCCGTTATTGCATACATGTTCATTCTCTCCGTGAATCGGTGGGTGAGGCTCCCAGTGTAGGGATGAAGGTTTCCATTGGAAACCACCTATCCATCGGTTACCATCATTTTCAAGTAACCAAATGGAAACCATCCCGGGACGACGATGGGCTTGAGAATGCGAAAGAAGGTGGAGCCGCTTCCCGGCTGCCCGATGTCGAAATGCATGGCGTTGATCGGCGGCCTGTGGACGCCCGAACTGATCTGGTGCCTGAGCAATGGCCCGCGTCGGTTTTCGGAGTTGCGGCGCGACAACCCGACCATCACCGCGAAGGTGCTGACCGGCAGGCTGCGTGATCTCGAGGAGCGGGGCGTGATCCGGCGAAGCGTGTTGCCGACGTCGCCGCCGTCGGTGGAATACGAGTTGACGTCGCTGGGCCAGGAACTGCTGCCGGCGATTACGTCGATCGTGGAGGTCGGGTCGCGCCTGCTGCTTCGCGATCGGCCCCGCTAGCCATTTCCGCCTGGCCGGCCTACCGCGCCGCCGCCGAACGCTTCCGCTTCGTATTCGGCAACGGCTCGTGCTGCATCGGCCCCTTGACGAGTTCGCTCATCGCGTCGCGAATCCAGCGGTTGGCCGGCTCGTGATGAAAGCGCGGATGCCAGTGCAGATAAAGCTCGTACGTGGGGGCGGGGAAGGGCAGCGGCAGCAGCTTGACGTTCACGAACTCCGCGAAGCGCCGCCCGACGGCCTGCGGCACCGCCGCGATCATGTCCGACCCGGCGACGACGAACGGCACGCCGATGAAGCGCGGCGTACTGAAGCGGACGTTGACGCGAATCCCGAGGCGCTCGTGCGTGCGGGCGAGCACGTCCTGCTCGCGGCCTTCGGGATGCACCATCACATGCGCGGCGGCGCGGTACTGATCGAGCGACAGCGTGTCCCCGATTTCCGGATGATCGTCGCGGGCGATACACACATACGAATGCCGGTACAGCGCCTTGCGCTTCAGCGATTCGCTGTTCAACCCCGGAAAGTAGCCGATCGCGAGGTCGACGTCGCCGCTCGCCAGCCCCTCCTCCAGCTCCGGCATGCTGAGCGCGACCGTCTTGATGCTCACGTGCGGCGCGGCCTTGTCGAGAAAGCTCTCCAGGCGGGGCAGGAACACCATTTCGCCGATGTCCGACATGCACAGCACGAAGTTGCGCGACGACTCGGCCGGGCGAAACTCGGGCATCGGCAGGATTTCGGTCTGCACCAGATCCAGTAGCCGCGCGACCGGCTCGCCGAGCGCCTGCGCGCGCGGCGTCGGCTCCATGCCGCGGCCCGTGCGCACGAACAGCGGGTCCTCGAACAGCTCGCGCAGCTTCGACAACGCATAGCTCATCGCCGGCTGGCTGAGCCCGATGCTGACGCCCGCCTGCGTCACATGGCGCTTTTTCAGCAGCGCATCGAACACTTTCAGCAGATTCAGATCGACCTGACGAATATCCATGGTTTGGATGATACCTATCGATTTCACATAATTGACGGATTTTATCGGGCTTCCTACCATCGTTTCCACAACAAAGGAGTGAGACACCATGTCCGATGGACGCAAGCCGCAACGCCCGTTGCGCAGCAATTTTCCGCGCGGTTCCTACCTCGGCGCGGTGCGCGCCGCGCAGTGGCGCAATCTCGGCATCAGCGAGGAAGACCTCGACAAGCCGAAGATCGCCATCGTCAATTCCTCGTCCGAACTTGCCACCTGCTTCAGCCATCTCGACGGCATCGCCGCGCAACTGAAACAGGCGATCCGCGCCGCGGGCGCGCTGCCGTTCGAGATCCGCACCGCGGCGCCGAGCGACTTCATCACCGGCGCGGGCGCTCGCGGCGCCTACATGCTGGCTGCGCGCGACCTCGTCACGAACGACATCGAAGTGGCCGTCGAGGGCGCGCAGCTCGACGGCATGGTGTGCCTGGCGTCGTGCGACAAGACCGTGCCGGGCCAGCTGATGGCCGCCGCGCGGCTGAATATCCCGAGCATCGTCGTCGCGTGCGGTTATCAGCCGAGCGGCGAATATCGCGGCGAGCACGTGGACATCGAGGACGTGTTCGTCGGTGCGATGCATGCGCTGACCGGCAAGCTGCCCGTCGAGGACCTGATCGGCATGAGCCAGAACGCGATTCGCGGCCCCGGCGTGTGTTCGGGGCTCGGCACCGCGAACTCGATGCACATGGTCAGCGAGGCGCTCGGCATGTCGTTGCCCGGCAGCACGCCGGTCGCCGCCAACAGCGAGCGGATGTTCGCGTTCGTGCGCGAAGCCGGCGCGCGCATCGTCGAGATGGTGCGCGACGACCTGAAGCCGCGCGACATCCTCACACACGGCGCGTTCGCGAATGCGGTGAAGACGGTGCTCGCGGTCGGCGGCTCGATCAATACGGTCAAGCACTTGCAGGCGGTCGCGGCCGAAGGCGGGCTCGACGTCGACGTGTACGCGCTGTTCGAAGCATTCGCCGCGCAGATCCCGGTGCTGACCGGCGTGCGTCCGGTCGGCTCGCACATGATCGAGCAACTGGAGGCGGCGGGCGGTGGCCGCGGCGTGATGAAGCGGCTCGAAGCGTGGCTCGACACCGGTGCGCTGACGGTGACCGGGCGCACGGTGAAGGACAACCTGGCCGATGCGACGATCGCCGACGACGACGTGATCCGCCCGCCGCAGCGCGCGTTCGCGAACCATCCGGCCATCGTGCTGGTGCGCGGCAACCTCGCCCCGCAGGCCGGCATCGTCAAATTCGGCATCTCGCCGACCAAGCAGCGCACGTTCACCGGCGACGCGATCTGCTTCTCGACCTCCGACGACGCGATCGCCGCGATCAAGGACGGTCGCGTGCAGCCGGGCAAGGTCGTCGTGATGCGCGGCGCGGGCGTGTGCGGCGGCCCGGCGATGGGCGGCGGGGCGTCGCGCGTGGTGTTCGCGATCGACGGCGCGGGCTTGTCCGAGCAGGTCGCGATGCTCACCGACGGGCATCTGTCGGGGCTGGTCTGCAAGGGGCTGGTGGTCGCGGAAGTGGCGCCGGAAGCGGCGACCGGCGGCCCGCTCGCGCTCGTCGAGGACGGCGACACGATCGACATCGATCTGGACCGGCGCGTCTGCGACCTGAAGGTCGACGAAGCCGAGCTGGCGCGCCGTCGCGCGGCGTGGCAGCGTCCCGCGCCGGTCAACGACACCGGCTGGCTGAAAATCTACCGCGCGACGGTCGGCACGATGCCGCAAGGCGCGGTGCTCGGCGCGGACCGGCCGGCGCGGGAGCGTTGAGATGAGCGGCGAAACCGTAATCGACATCGGCACGGTGATCGAGCGGCAGCAGACCACCCGCTTCGGTATCCTGCTGATCGTCGCGATGGGCGTGATGATGATGACCGAGGGCTACGACCTCGCCGCGATGGCGTTCGCGGCCCCGGCGCTGAGCCGCGCGTGGCACCTCAAGCATGGCGTGCTCGGCCCGGTGTTCGGCGCATTCGTATTCGGCACGATGATCGGCGCGTTCGTGCTCGGCTATCTCGGCGACGTGATTGGCCGCAAACGCATGATCGTGATCGGCAGCGTCGTGCTCGCGGGCTTCACGCTCGCCGCGTCGCGTGCCACCGGCCTCGAACAGCTGCTGGTGCTGCGCTTTCTGGCGGGCATCGGCATCGGCGGCGTGGTGCCGAACGCGATCGCGTATACGACGGAGTTCGCGCCGAAGCGCTGGCGCGCGACGTGGGTCACGCTGATGTACAGCGGCTATACGATCGGCAGCAGCGTGGGCGGTCTCGTGTCGGCGTGGCTCGTGCCGAAGTTCGGCTGGCAGGTGGTGTTCGTGATCGGCGGCCTCGCGCCGCTCGTGTCGAGCGCGATGTTGTGGTTCGCGGTGCCGGAGTCGATCCGCTTCCTGACGCTCAAGGGCCGTCACGCCGAAGTCGCGCGAATCGTCGCGCGGATCGCACCGGGCTTCGCCGTCGCGCCGCAGGCCCGCTTCGTGATCGGCGGCGCTTCGCCGGGTCACGCGCACGAGCACCGCCGCGACGGCTCGCTGCGGTTGCTGTTCGCGGGTCGGCTGCGCGCGCTGACGCCGGTGCTGTGGGCAGTCTACATCGCGAACTCGAT
>NZ_BCPP01000509.1:0-5097 GCF_016586125.1 Burkholderia sp. E168m23 | reverse complement strand
AACATCACGTCGACGGTCGCGCTGTTTCCCGGCCAGGTCACGACCGGCTGGGCAAGCCGCAAGATGGTCCGCGGCGCAGGCACGCTGTCGTTTCGCGCGCTGTTCGTGATCAGCGTGA
The DNA here is from genome assembly GCF_016586125.1 of Burkholderia sp. E168m23. NCBI lineage: Bacteria > Pseudomonadati > Pseudomonadota > Betaproteobacteria > Burkholderiales > Burkholderiaceae > Burkholderia > Burkholderia sp. E168m23. The sequence continues at coordinate 4,979 of NZ_BCPP01000509.1, read as the reverse complement.
TCGGCGGCGCGCTCGGCGGGCTGCTGCTGCTCAAAACGCCGTCGTCGATCTTCTCGCAGCTGGTGCCGTGGCTCGTGCTGTTCGCAACCGTCGTGTTCGCATGGGGCAGCTTCTTCCGCAAGCCGACCGAGGCCGCGCAGCATCTCGGCCCGATGGCGGCCGGGATCTCGCAGTTCCTGATCGCGATCTACGGCGGCTATTTCGGCGGCGGCATCGGCTTCCTGATGATGGCCGCGCTCACGATGGCCGGCCTGTCGCCGCGTCACGCGATGTCGACCAAGAACGCTCTCGCGGGCGTGATGAACGCGTCGGCGGTCCTGCTGTTCGTCACCTCGCCGCAATTGCACTGGGGCGCGGCGCTTGCGCTCGGCAGCGGCGCGATCGTCGGCGGCCTGCTCGGCGCATGGGCGCTGCACCGCGTGAACGAGCGCGTGCTGCGGATCGCGATCGTCTGTATCGGCGCGGCACTGACGGTCGGGCTGTTCGTCAGGCCGATCTGACGCGCGCGCCGCGAGCGTCGTCGCTATGCGCTCGCGTCGATGCGCGGGCGAACTCGCCAGCCGCCGCGCGATCGTGCCCGCCGTCGGTCAATGCTGCCGCCGATCTGCAATGCGTCGGCCGGTAGGCCGGGCGATGCCTGCCGCTCGCGCGCCGGGCCGCGGCCGATCAGCGTGACGCGGTCGCCGAGCCTGCGTACGCGGAACGTTCAACCGAACGGCCGCACGCCGATCAACGGGTCGTGCAGGAACAGCGCAAACACCGCCCACCCGACGACGCCGGCCGCGATCGCCGACACATCGCCCGACTGTAGTGGTCTAATGAATCCGGACACTGATTTAGGCGAGAATGGTCGCCATGAAGAGGTGTCTGATGAGCAAGCAACGACGTACGTTTTCCCCGGAGTTCAAACAGCAAGCCGCCTGTCTGGTGCTCGACCAGGGTTATAGCCATATGGAAGCAAGCCGCTCGGTCGGCGTCGGCGAGACGGTGCTGCGCCGCTGGGTGCAGCAACTTCAGATGGAACGCCAGGGCGTCACGCCGCAGGGCAAGGCAATCACGCCGGATCAACAGCGTATTCAGGAACTCGAGGCGCGTATCGAACGCCTCGAGCGTGAGAAGGCCATTTTAAAAAAGGCTACCGCGCTCTTGATGTCGGAAGGCATCGAACGTACGAAGTAATTGATCAGATTGGCGCAAGCGAATCGGTCGAGCTGATCTGCGCGGTATTCGACGTGTCGCGGTCCTGCCTGTATGCACACCGAGGGCGAGCCCGACGCGTTGATACCGAGCGCATGGTACTGCGTAGCCGGGTACACGAGCTGTTCATCGAGAGTCGAAGCTCTGCTGGCAGTCGCAGCATCATGGGCATGATGCGCGAGGAAGGTACGGCGATTGGACGCTTCAAGGTCAGCCGCTTGATGGAAGAACTCGGGTTGATCTGCAAGCAGCCGGGTCGCCATGCCTACAAGCAGGCCACGGTCGAGCGGATCGATATCCCGAACCATCTCAATCGCGAATTCGAGGTTGGTACGCCGAATCAGGTGTGGTGTGGTGTGGTGACATCACGTATGTCTGGGCGCAGGGACGTTGGCATTATCTGGCCGTAGTACTCGACCTGTTCACGCGTCGGGTTGTTGGCTGGGCGTTCTCGACACGCCCTGATGCCGATCTGGTCGTGCAGGCGTTGGAGATGGCCTATGAGCAACGTGGTCGACCGCAAGGCTTGCTGTTTCACTCGGATCAAGGCGGCCAATATGCAAGCCGGAAATTCCGTCAGCGCCTCTGGCGCTATCGGATACAGCAGAGCATGAGCCGTCGAGGAAATTGTTGGGATAACTCCCCGATGGAGAGGCTGTTCCGCAGCTTCAAGACCGAATGGCTACCGTCAGTGGGCTACATGTCGGCGCAGGAGGCACACCGGGACATCAGCCACTACCTGATGCACCGGTACAACTGGATACGGCCGCATCAGTTCAATGACGGACTGGCGCCGGCGGTTGCGGAAGAAAAACTTAACGCAGTGTCCGGGATTAGTTGACCACTACACACTACCTCGTCAATTCATCAATGTCCGGCGCAGAAATTTCCTTCCTGCTGGGTTTCGAAGATCCCAACTCCTTCGCGCGGGCATTTCAGGCATGGACCGGAAAAACCCCGCAAGCGGTGCGCTCGGCGCTCAGGCAAGACGGCCCCTGAATCCCTTCGCATGAGGTGCCTGGGTTCTGGCACTTGTCGCTGCTGGCGTCCACGTCGCTGTCACGGACTACCGAGCGGATGTCAGCGTTTCCCCTCTCGAATCAGCAGCTTAGCACCAGACTCGGCGGAATTTGCGAATCCCGAACGCCCCTCGTATATGACCGGCCCGTAACCGACCTCGCCGCCGAGCTTTTCAGAGACAGGAAGTGACGACAAAAGGGTGAACGCTTTCTAGAACGTGTGCCGAATGCCGACGGCAAAGGTGTTGCCGATGGGATGATCGCTCAGCTTGTCGATAGAGTAAATTGCGTAAATGTCCGTCCGCTTGGACAGCAGATGGTCGTAACCGAGTGCGGCAGTATTGCGAAGGCTGTTGGTCGTATGCGTAGGACCGGACCGTTGCGTACGCGCCCACTCAGCAAGCAGGAAATCGGCCGGTGTGAACGGGATCGAAAAACCCGCCTCGTACGTGTGGCTGCCTGTCGGCGTACTCACGTCACTTGTCATCGCCCACGCGCCATAAAGTGTCACGAGCTTGAAGTCATAGGCCGCGCCCGCGAGGTAGGCGTATTGTGCGCCCACTGGCCCCGCTGCGGTGTAGCGTACGCGCTGGCCGGACACCACTGCCGTGAGACCGTGACCTTGATAATTCAAATGCGCGCCGAGATTGCCGACGCCGGGCGACCCCGCAACGCCACCCAGGCCATAGATCACGGTTGCGCCGAAACCTTTGAAGTCCGGTGTTGTGTACTTGGCGGTGTTGTTCCACACCGTATCGCCAATGATCGTGCCACCATAGTTGGTCACGAACGTCTGGAGGACGAGAGGCGAAAAGACAGTCGACGAACTGAACGGGTTGATGAGGGATTCGGCCGTATAGGTCGGATTTCTTTGGCGCCCGAAGGTCAACTGACCGAAGTCGCCTTGAAAGCCCACGTACGCATTGCGTGAAAAGAACGGGTCTGTGGCATTGCGGCCCTGCGCGCCGTTTTGAGGCTGGAAGAAGCTCTCCAGAGCGAAGATGGCGCTGACACCGCCGCCCAGATCTTCCTTGCCGCGGATTCCCCAGAATGATGTGGTCAATCCGCCGCTGCCTATGAGTACCGTGGATTGAGGCGTATCGCTACGTTTGACACTGCCGACATAGGTGCCGACGATCCCATACAGCTGGACTTGCGAACCACTATCTGCGCGGGCGCCGACAGAGGTCAATGCGAGGCCGGCGCTGAGCATCGCTGCTACGCCAAGTGTGCCAGCGACTTTCCGCATCGAAGCGCGGGCCATGACCCGTTGTGCCTTTTTCATTTCCGTTGTCTCCATTCGTTTTGTTATATGCGATCTTTGCCGCACGACATCCGATAAGGACTACAAACAGAGTCGTGGAACGTTGTCGCTATCTGTGAACCTGTCGCGCTGAAATTATCGGTGTTTCGAACCAGGACGCTCCTTCCCCTTGACTCACATCAGGAGAAGGAGCGGCAAGGGATGCGAGCGGTTACGGGGAGATCTCTTCGAGAGCGCGATTGGTGGTCTCCACCATTCGCGAAGCTACAAAGAAACCCACAGCGCTGACCACCGCAAAAAGGATGAATACCGCCGCGATGCCCTTCCCTGTCAATACGACGCCCACGATCGCAGGCGCGGCAGCAGAAGCGGCCCGCAGCCAGGACGTCGCGAGGCCAGTACCAATCGCGCGCATCCGGGTCGGATAGATTTCAGGTGTGTACAGGTACAGCAGTACGGTTGTGGTTGCCATCACTGCGTATGCGGAAGATCCCAAGAACATCACTGACCAGGCACTACCTGCTCCATGAATACCCAGAGCGGCGAGCAGGATCCCGCTGATGATGAAGCAGGCCATTGCCCAGCGGCGGCGCCCGACACGATCGATCAGCAACGCGCAGGCAAGCACCCCGCACGTACTCAGGACGTTCGAGATGGACGCCATGTGAAGCGACTCTTGCAGCGGCAGATGGTAGACCGTCTTGTAGAGGCTGGGCAGCCAGTTGTTGATGCCGTTCGCGACAAAATATGAGGTCGCCCAAAGTAACCACACTACGATGGTGCGCCCGCGGTAGAACGGCGAAAAAAGTTCCTTCCACGATCCCGTCTGCTTCGACTGCAGGCCGTTCAGCAGGCCGACCACGCGCTCATCAACTTCGGCCTTCTGCGTTTTCGTATCAAGGTTTCGCTTGGGCGTGCTGGCCTCCAGTCGCTCGATGATTCCTTCCGCCTTATCGAAGCGCCCCTTTGAAATGAGCCAGCGCGGCGATTCCGGGAGTCGTGCGATCAGGAAGGCGACAATTATGCCCGGGATGCCCCCCACGAGGAACATGTACTCCCAACCGAAGCGGGGGACGATGAACGCCCCCAGTTGCGCGGCTGCGAGCAAACCCAGCGGGAAAATGAGTTCGTACAAAATAAAGAAACGTCCCCGGCCGTGCGCTTGCGACAGCTCGTTGATGTACGTGGCCGCGACGGGCACTTCTCCTCCCACGCCGATGCCTTGCAGAAAGCGCATTAGGAACAGCATATGGAAGCTGCCGGTGAATGCGCAGACGATGCTCATGGCCGACATCACGCCCACAGTCACCGTCGCACTCGGTACGCGACCGATGCGCTCAGCGAGCCAGCCGAACACCAACGCGCCTACGACCTGGCCGAGATAGCCGGCGGCGATCAGCACGCCGATCTGGCCGGCCGAGAGATGCCAGAGGCCAATCAATACGGGCAGTACGAAGGCAAGCGATAGGGCGTCGAATGCGTCAAAGAGGGTCGCGCTG
>NZ_BCPP01000508.1:0-5101 GCF_016586125.1 Burkholderia sp. E168m23 | reverse complement strand
CGTCGAGCCAGAGCCGCACGGGCGGCGTCAACGGCGCGCCGGCCGGCAGCACGGGCACGCTGCCGTCGCGACGGCCGGCGCTCGCCTTCAGTCCTGTGACGAGACCGGCCACGTACAGCCGCTCGGTGTCGGTCAGCGGCGGCGGCGCGAGATCGGCGACGCCGAGCGCGGCCGCGAAAGTGTCGATGTCTGCCATGTCGGATTCCTGTGAAGCCGTGATCGGCGAGATCGCGGGCGCGGGCGGTGCATCGTCCGCGCGTGCGTCGGCGCGCGCCGTGTCGTCGTCGGTCGACGCGAACGCGTCCGTGTCGACCCGCGTCAGCGCGACCGCGCAGTATTTCAGTTCGGGTTGCTGCGATTCCGGGTCGATCGCGTCGTTCGTCACCGCGTTGATGCACAGGTCGTCGCCGTACACGTCGTTCCAGTGCATCGGCGCGAAGCAGTTGCCGCGCCGCACGCGGTCCGTCACGACGGCCGGCAGCACCGCGCGGCCGCGCGCCGAACGGATCTCGACGCTGTCCTTCGCGGCGATGCCCAGCGCGCTCGCATCGTCCGGGTGCAGTTCGACGAACGGGCGCGGGTTGAGCTTGTTCAGCATCGCGACCTTGCCCGTCTTCGTCATCGTGTGCCACTGATGCTGCAACCGCCCGGTGTTCAGCACGATCGGGAACGTGTCGTCGGGCAGCTCGGCCGGATCGACGTGCGGCCGCGCGAAAAAGCGCGCCTTGCCCGACGGCGTCGGGAACGCGATGCGCGGCGCGGCACCGTCGTCGGCTGCCGTACGCAGTGGCTGGCTCACGCCGTCGTTCAGGTAGCGGATCGGGTGCCGCTCGCGCGCGGCGCCCGGCGCGACCGGCCACTGCACGGGCCCGTCGCGCAGCGCCGCGTGGCTCGCGCCGCGCAGGTCGTAGCCGGTCGCCGGATTCGAGAAGCGCACGATCTCGTCGAACACGTCGGCCGCCGACGCATAGTCGAACGCGTCGCCGAACCCCATCGCACGCGCGACTTCCGCGACGATGCGCCAGTCGGGCAGCGCGTCGCCGGGTGGCGCGACCGCCGCGCGCATCAGCGTCATGTTGCGCTCGGAATTGATCATCACGCCGTCGCCTTCGGCCCACAGCGCGCCGGGCAACAGGATGTCGGCGTAGCGGTTGGTCTCGGTGTCGAGGAACGCGTCCTGCGCGATCACGAGTTCCGCCGCCTGCAGCCCGGCGATCACGTTGCGCCGGTTCGGCACGGTCGCGACCGGGTTCGTGCAGACGATCCAGCACGCCTTGATGTCGCCGGCCGCCATCCGCTCGAACAGGTCGACCGTGCCGTTGCCGGTGTCCTTGCGCAGCGTGCCGGCCGGCACGCGCCACAGGTTCTCGACGAAGCGGCGGTCGTCGTCGGACGCCACCGAGCGCTGACCCGGCAGCCCCGGCCCCATGTAGCCCATCTCGCGCCCGCCCATCGCGTTCGGCTGGCCGGTCAGCGAGAACGGCCCGCTGCCCGGGCGGCAGATCGCGCCGGTCGCGAGATGCAAGTTGCAGATCGCGTTGGTGTTCCATACGCCGTGCGTGCTCTGGTTGAGTCCCATCGTCCAGCAGCTCATCCATTCCTGCGCGTCGCCGATCCATTGCGCGGCCGTGCGGATGTCGGCTTCCGCGAGCCCCGTGATTTCAGCGACCCGCTCGGGCGTGTAATCGGCGAGAAACGCGGGCATCGCGTCCCAGCCTTCGGTGTACGCGGCGATGAACGCGGCGTCGGTGCGGCCGTTCGCATGCAGCAGGTGCAGCAGCCCGTTGGCCAGCGCGAGATCGGTGCCCGGCCGGATCTGCAGGAACAGGTCGGCCTTGTCGGCGGTACCGGTGCGGCGCGGATCGACGACGATCAGCTTCGCGCCGGCCTTCACGCGGTCCATCATCCGCAGGAACAGGATCGGGTGACAGTCGGCCATGTTCGCGCCGATCACGAAGAACAGGTTCGCGCGATCGAAGTCCTGGTACGACCCGGGCGGCCCGTCCGCGCCGAGCGACTGCTTGTAGCCGGTGCTCGCGCTCGCCATGCACAGCCGCGAGTTCGACTCGATGTTGTTGGTGCCGACGAACCCCTTCGCGAGCTTGTTGACGAGATACTGCGCCTCGATCGACATCTGCCCCGACACGTAGAACGACAGCGCATCGGGCCCGTGCGTATCGAGCACCGCGCGCAGCCGCCGCGCGGTCTCGGCGATCGCGTCGCGCGCCGGCAGCGGCACGAGGTCGTCCTCGCGCGCGCGGCGCACGAACGCGCGGTCGAGCCGCCCCGAGCGGCGCAGCGCGACGTGCGCCGACGAACCCTTCGTGCAGAGCCGCCCGAAGTTGGCCGGATGGTCGGCGTCGCCGGATACCTTGACGACTTCGCCGTCCTCGACGTGCAGCACCATCCCGCAGCCGACGCCGCAGTACGGGCACACGCTCTTGACGGGGGTGGCGGTCATGCGTGCTCCCGGGCGCTCAGGCCGCGATCCACACGAAGCCGTCCTCGACCCGCGACGGATACGCGTTCACCGATTGCTCGGGCGCTTCCAGGCATTCGCCGGTCCGCAGGTCGAAGTGCTGCTTGTACAGCGGCGACGCGACCACGACGCGCTCGCCGAGGCTGCCGATCAGCCCGCGCGACATCACCGCGGCCTGCGACACGGGATCGACGTTGTCGATCGCGAACACGCCGCCGTCGGCATGCGCGACGTGAAACACGGCGACCTGCTCGCCGTTGACGAGCGCGCACACGCCGGTGTTCGGCACGATGTCGTCGAGCGGGCACACGCGGGTCCAGGACAGCGGAAGACGATCGTTCATGATGGGCTCCTTTGAAAGACGGGGGTGTCGGTCGGGGGTCAAACGGTCGCGGGTTCGGCGACGACCGGAATCGCCACGGGCTTGCCGCCCGCGCGCTCGGCGGGCGTCGCCGGCCGGATCTGGCCGCGCGTCTCGACGAACTCGATGGTCGTGTCCGGCGCGTCGCTGTTCACGAAGTGGCGGAAGCGCTTGCGCGTTTCCGGATCGGTGACGGCGCGCTTCCATTCGCACTCGTAGGTGTCGACCACGTGCTGCATGTCGGCTTCGAGCTCGGCCGCGATCGCGAGCTTGTCGTGCACGACGACGTCGATCAGGTAGTCGAGCCCGCCTTCGAGGTTGTCGCGCCACACGCTGGTGCGTTGCAGCCGGTCGGCCGTGCGCACGTAGAACATCAGGAAGCGGTCGATATAGCGGATCAGCGTGTCGCGATCGAGATCGGACGCGAGCAGTTCCGCGTGGCGCGGCTTCATCCCGCCGTTGCCGCACACGTACAGGTTCCAGCCCTTCTCGGTCGCGATGATGCCGACGTCCTTGCCCTGCGCTTCCGCGCACTCGCGCGTGCAGCCGGACACGCCGAACTTGATCTTGTGCGGCGCGCGCAGCCCCTTGTAGCGGTTCTCCAGGTCGATCGCGAGGCCGACCGAATCGTCGACGCCGTAGCGGCACCACGTCGACCCGACGCACGACTTCACGGTGCGCAGCGCCTTGCCGTACGCGTGCCCCGATTCGAAGCCGGCCGCGATCAGTTCCTCCCAGATCGACGGCAGCTGCTCGACGCGCGCACCGAACAGGTCGACGCGCTGGCCGCCCGTGATCTTCGTGTACAGGCCGTATTTTTTCGCGACCTGGCCGACCGCGATCAGCCCTTCCGGCGTGACTTCGCCGCCCGGCATGCGCGGCACGACCGAATACGTGCCGTCGCGCTGGATGTTCGCGAGGTAGTAGTCGTTCGAATCCTGCAGCCCCGCGTGCTCCTTCTTCAGCACGAACTCGTTGAAACACGACGCGAGGATGCCCGCGACGGCCGGCTTGCACACGTCGCAGCCGAGACCGCGGCCGTGCTTGTGCAGCAGTGCGTCGAACGTCGTGATGCGCTCGACGCGGATCAGGTGGAACAGCTCCTGACGCGAATACGGGAAGTGCTCGCACAGATGGTTGTTGACCGCGAGGCCCTGCTTCTTCATCTCGGCCTTCATGATCTGCGTGACGAGCGGCACGCAGCCGCCGCACGACGTGCCGGCGCCCGTGCAGGTCTTCAGCGCGCCGAGGCTCGTCGCGCCGTCGGCCACGGCCGCGCAGATCTGCGACTTCGACACGTTGTTGCACGAGCAGATTTGCGCGCCTTCCGGCAGCGCGTCGACACCGATCGCCGGCTTCGCGGCGCCGTCCGACGACGGCAGGATCAGGAATTCCGGCGACTCGGGCAGCTCGATGCGGTTCAGCATCATCTGCAGCAGCGTGCCGTACTCGGCGGCGTCGCCGACCATCACCGCGCCGTGCAGGAACTTGCCGCAGTCGGACACCACGAGCTTCTTGTAGACCTGGCGGCGCTCATCCGCGTACTGGTAGGTGCGGCTGCCGGCCGTCGTGCCGTGCGCGTCGCCGATGCTCGCGACGTCGACGCCCATCAGCTTCAGCTTCGTGCTCATGTCGGCGCCGGCGAACGCGGCCGCCGCCGCTTCGTCGGCGTCGCCCGCGAGCTGCTTCGCGACCACGCGCGCCATGTCGTAGCCGGGCGCGACGAGGCCGTACACCGTGCCGTTCCAGGCCGCGCATTCGCCGATCGCATAGATGTCGGCGTCGCTCGTGCGGCACGCGTCGTCGATCGCGACGCCGCCGCGCGGACCGATGTCGAGCCCGCACGCGCGGGCCAGTTCGTCGCGCGCGCGGATGCCGGCCGAGAACACGATCATGTCCGTGTCGAGATGCGTGCCGTCGGCGAACGCCATCCGGTGCGCGCCTTCCTCACCGTCGACGATTTCGAGCGTGTTCTTGCCGGTATGCACGGTCACGCCGAGCGCCTCGATCTTCGAACGCAGCATCCGGCCGCCGCCGTCGTCGACCTGCACGGCCATCAGGCGCGGCGCGAATTCGACCACGTGCGTATCGAGCCCCATGTCGCGCAGCGCCTTCGCGCATTCGAGGCCGAGCAACCCGCCGCCGATCACGACGCCGCGCTTCGCGTGCGCGCCGCACGCCTGCATCGCCTCGAGATCCTCGATCGTCCGGTACACGAAGCAGCCCGCGCGCTCGCGGCCCGGCACCGGCGGCACGAACGG
>NZ_BCPP01000507.1:0-5105 GCF_016586125.1 Burkholderia sp. E168m23 | reverse complement strand
ACCATCGTGTCCGGCCACGATCCGCCCGATGTCTCCAGTCATGCCGTATCCGCCCTTGCGCTCCGTTCCGGTTCGCCCGCCCGTCAGCCGCTGCAGCCCGGCCGCCGGCCGGTGCGCGCGCCGCGCGCCCGGAGGCCGCCGATGAGCCGGCTGCTGCCCGTCGTGCGCGGCGTCGCGGCAGGGGGCGCCGTGGCCGCCTACCAGGTTGGCGCGCACTACGCGAGCGCGACACCCGACGCGCACGGCCTCGGCCTCGCGATGGCGCTCGTGCCGCCGCTGCTGCTCGCGCTCGGCGCGGCGCTGCGCTCGCCGCGGCGCGCGTGGCTCGTGCCGGCGTGGCTGCTGGCCGCCGCCGCGCTGTGGGCGGCACGCGCGCCGCTCGCGCGGCACTTCGAATGGGGCCTGTATCTGGAACACGTAAGCTTCAACGTCGCGATGGCGCTGCTGTTCGGCCGCACGCTCGTGGCCGGCGACGTGCCGCTGTGCACGCGCTTCGCGGCGATGATCCACGGCACGGTCACGCCGGCCGTCGCGCGCTACACGCGGCGGATCACGCTCGCGTGGACGCTGTTCTTCGTCGCGATCGCCGCCGTGTCGACGCTGCTGTTCGCGACCGCGCCGATCGTCACGTGGTCGACCTTCGCGAACTACCTGTCGCTGCCGCTCGTCGCCGTGATGTTCGCCGCCGAGCATGCGTGCCGGCGTGTCGCGCTGCCGCACGAGCCGCGGCCGCGGATGGTCGATGCGGTGCGCGCGTATCGCGCGACGACCCACGCCTCGCAGGCCGCGCGATGAATTCATGACCGGCGCGGCCCCAAGGGCCGCGCGGGCCTTCGTTCCCGTCTTGACCGATTTATGCCGACTCACCCGCTGGTATTCCATGCCTCGCCCGACCAGACGATCGCCTGGCGCGACGGCTCGCCCGTCACCGTGCGCGCGTTCGTCGCCGACGTCGCGCGCGTGACCGCCGCGCTACCCGCCGGCAGCCACGTGTTCAACGTGTGCCGCGACCGCTATCGCTTCGCGGTCAGCCTGTGCGCGGCGCTCGTCGCCGGCAAGGTCAGCCTGCTGCCGTCGACGCACACGCCGGAAATGGTGCGCCAGCTCGCGTCGTTCGCGCCCGATGCGTTCTGCCTGCACGATGCGCCCGACTGCGCGATCGACCTGCCGCGCTTCGCGTACCCCGATGCCGCGCCGGGCGAGGCGCCGAGCGATACGCCGTTCGCCGTCCCGCGGATCGACGCGGCGCGGATCATGGCCTACGTGTTCACGTCCGGCTCGACCGGCGCGCCGGTGCCGCACCGCAAGACCTGGGGCTTCCTGGTCGGCTGCGTGCGCGCGGCGGCCGACCGCCTCGGGCTGCTCGACGGCCGCGCGGCCACGCTGATCGGCACGGTGCCCGCGCAGCACATGTACGGCTTCGAGTCGACGGTGCTGCTCGCGCTGATCGGCGGCCTCGCGTTCAGCAACCGCCAGCCGTTCTACCCGAGCGACATCCGCGACGAGCTCGACGCGATCCCGCAGCCGCGCGTGCTCGTCACGTCGCCGATCCACTTGCGTGCGCTGCTGTCGGCCGGCCATGCGCTGCCGCCTGCGGCGCTCGTGCTGTCGGCCACCGCGCCGCTGTCGGAGAAGCTCGCGTGCGAAGCCGAGGCCGCGCTCGACGCGCCGCTCGTCGAGATCTACGGCAGCACCGAGACCGGCCAGATCGCGACCCGTCGGACGTCGCAAGGCGCGGCGTGGGAACTGTTCCCGGACATCCGGCTCGACGCGCGCGCAGAACCGGATGGCGACGACAGCGGGCCGACGGTCTGGGTATCGGGCGGCCACGTCGAGACGCCGGTGCCGATGGGCGATGCGCTCGAACTGCTCGGCGACGGCCGGTTCCTGCTGCACGGCCGCAAGGCCGACCTCGTCAACATCGCCGGCAAGCGCACGTCGCTCGCTTATCTGAACCATCAGCTCAACGCGATTGCCGAAGTGGTCGACGGCGTGTTCTTCATGCCCGACGAAGCCGCGCCGACGCACGGCGACACCGCCCTCGAGCCGGTCACGCGGCTCGTCGCGCTGGTCGTCGCGCCGACGCTCTCGGCCGCCGATCTGCAGCGCGCGCTGCGCGAGCGGATCGATCCCGCGTTCATGCCGCGCCCGCTCGTGTTCGTCGATGCGCTGCCGCGCAACGAAACGGGCAAGCTGCCGCGCGACGTGCTGGCCGCACTCGTTGCGCAACATACGCGTAGCGCGGCGGCGACGGCCACGACGGCCATGCCGCCCGCGACGCCGAACGAGCGCGACCCGGCCGGCACGCCCGCGCTCGCGTTCACGATTGCCGCCGACCATCCCGCGCTGCCCGGCCACTTCCCGGGCCATCCGGTCGTGCCCGGCGTCGTGCTGCTCGATCACGCGATCCACACGATCGGCGCGGCGCTGAACCGTCCGCTGCATGCGTGGCGGCTCGGGTCCGCGAAATTCCTGAGCCCGGTCGCGCCCGGCGAACCGCTCGATCTCGCGTACGACGCGGCAGCCAGCGGCGCGATCCGCTTCACGGTGCGCGCCGGGTCGCGCGAGGTCGCGACCGGCGTGCTGTCCGCCCCACCGCCCGCCGCGCAGGATGGCGCGCAGCCATGAAGCGCACCGCATGGGCCGAACGCCAGGAACGCAGCAACGCGAGTTTGCTGCGCGTCATGACGTGGATCTCGCTGCGCTTCGGCCGGCAGCGCGCGCGCATCGTGCTGCACCTGATCGCGACGTATTTCGTGCTGTTCTCGCCGATCGCGTGTGCGGCGTCGCGCGACTACCTGCGCCGCGTGCTCGGTCGCCCCGCGCGCTGGCGCGACGTGTACCGGCACGTGTTCACGTTCGCGGCGACGATCCACGACCGCATCTACCTGATGAACGGGCGCTTCGACCTGTTCGACATCCGGCTGCACGGCGAATCGCTCGTCGACGACGCGCTCGCGGGCGGACGCGGCGCGTTCCTGATGGGCGCGCACCTCGGCAGCTTCGAGGTCGTGCGCGCGATCGGCCGCACGCATCCGGACCTGCGCGTGGTCGTCACGATGTACGAGAAGAACGCGCGCAAGATCAACGCGACGCTCGCCGCGGTGAACCCGGCCGCGCAGCCGGAGGTGATCCCGCTCGGGCAGGTCGACTCGATGCTGAAGGTGCGCGAGCGACTCGACGCGAACTGCATGGTCGGCATGCTCGCCGACCGCACGCTGCTCGACGATGCCGCCGCGTCGCTGCGGCGCGTGCCGCTGCTCGGCGCGCCGGCCGCGTTCCCGCTCGGCCCGCTTTACATGGCCGCGATGCTGAAGCGCCCGGTGATCTTCATGACGGGCCTCTATCGCGACGGCAACCGCTACGACGTGCACTTCGAGACGCTCGCCGATTTCTCCGATGTGCGGCGCGACGCGCGCGCGGCGGCGGTCGATGCGGCGCTCGCGCGCTACGTCGCGCTGCTCGACAAGTACTGCCGCGCGGCGCCGTACAACTGGTTCAACTATTTCGATTTCTGGCAAGGCGGCGATGCCGCGGCCGCAACCGCGCGCCGCGAGACGGCGCACGCCGGCGCCGACCTGCCCGCCACGAGAGATTCCGACGCATGACTGCCGTTCGCCGCCGCCTGTTCCCGTTTTCGTCGGGCCGCCTCCACCGCGCGGCCCGCGTGCTCGCCGCCACCGCCGCGATCGTGTTGGCCGTGCCCACGTACGCGGCCGATACCGGCTCGACCTGGACCCTCGACCGGCTGATGTCGACGCTCGCGCAGCACAAGTCGGGCCGCGCGACCTTCACCGAGACGAAGACCCTGTCGATTGCCACGCAGCCGGTCGAATCGTCGGGCGAACTGATGTTCGTCGCGCCCGACCATCTGGAAAAGCACACGCTGAGCCCGAAGCCCGAACATCTGGTCGTCGACGGCGACATGCTCACCGTCGAGCGCAACAACCGCAAGTACACGCTCGCGCTCGCGCGCTATCCGGAGCTCGGCGCGTTCATCGACAGCATCCGCGCGACGCTCGCCGGCAACCGCTTCGCGCTCGAACGGGTGTACAAGGTCGCCCTGTCCGGACGCGGCGACGACTGGACGCTCACGCTCACGCCGCTCGACTCGCGGATGCTGAAGGTCGTCAGCACGATCACGCTCGACGGCACGCGCGACGTGCTGCGCAGCGTCGCGATCCGGCAGGCCGACGGCGATCGTTCGGTGATGCGCCTGCAACCCGTGGCGGCGAACGCGAACTGATGGACGAGCGCACCCGATCCTCACCCGTCGCCCGCCGCGTGCCCGCGTGGCGGCAGCGCGCGGTGCTCGTGTGGCTGCTCGCGCTGGTCGCGTGCGGCATCGCGATCGGACGCGCGCACTTCACGGCCGACCTGTCCGCGTTCCTGCCGAACGCGCCGAGCGCCGGGCAGCGCGCGCTCGTCGACCAGTTGCGCGACGGCATCGTGTCGCGCCTGATCCTCGTCGCGATCGACGGCGGCGACGCGGGCACGCGCGCCGCGCTGTCGCGGCGCGTCGCCGGCACGCTGCGCACCGATCCGCAGTTCGCGGCCGTGCACAACGGCGAAGCCGCGAACGACGCGCGCGACCGGCAATTCATCTTCGCTCACCGCTATCTGCTGAGCCCGGCCGTCACGCCGCAGCGCTTCAGCGCCGACGGCCTGCACCAGGCGCTCGGCGACAGTCTCGACCTGCTGAGTTCGTCAGCCGGCCTCGTCGCGAAGGCAATGCTGCCGCGCGACCCGACCGGCGAAGTCGCCGCGCTCGTCGACGAGCTCGACCGCGCGGCCGAACCGGCGAGCCGCGACGGCGTGTGGGCGTCGCGCGACGGCACGCGCGCGGTGCTGGTCATGCAGACGGCCGCCGCCGGCTCCGATACCGACGCGCAGGCCCGCGCGATCGACGCCGTGCGCCGCGCGTTCGCGGCCGCGACGCAAGCCGTGCCGAACGCGGCCGGCACCTCGCTCGCGATGACGGGCCCCGGCGTGTTCTCGGTCGACACGCGCGACACGATCCGGCACGACGTCGAACGATTGTCGACGGCGAGCGTCGTGCTGATCGTCGCGCTGCTGCTCACGCTGTACCCTTCGCCGCGCACGCT
>NZ_BCPP01000506.1:0-5145 GCF_016586125.1 Burkholderia sp. E168m23 | reverse complement strand
CGCGTATGCGGAAGCCGGCGCCGACGCGATCCTGATCCACAGCAAGCTGTCGCGCCCGGACGAGATCCTGCAGTTCGCGCGCGAATGGAGCGGCAAGGCGCCGCTCGTGATCGTGCCGACCAAGTACTACAGCACGCCGACCGACGTGTTCCGCCAGGCCGGCATCAGCACCGTGATCTGGGCGAATCATCTGATCCGCGCGTCGGCATCCGCGATGCAGGCGACCGCGCGCGAGATCCACGAGAGCGAAACGCTGATCAACGTCGAGGACCGCGTGGCATCGGTCAACGAGATCTTCCGCCTGCAGGACGCCGACGAGTACTCGGCCGCCGAGCGTATCTACCTGTCGTCGTCGTCGCGCGCGTCGAATGCCGCGATCGTGCTCGCCGCGAGCCGCGGCAAGGGCCTCGAAGCCGTGACCGAAGACAAGCCGAAGGTCATGCTGCCGGTCGCCGGCAAGCCGCTGCTGCGCTGGCTCGTCGACGGCTTCAAGACGCATGGCGTAAACGACATCACCGTGGTCGGCGGCTATCGCGCCGATGCGATCGATACGTCGGGCATCAAGCTCGTCGTCAACGAGCGCCACGCGGAAACGGGCGAGCTCGCGTCGCTCGCCTGCGCGGCCGAACGCCTGACCGGCGACACCGTGATCTCGTACGGCGATCTGCTGTTCCGCAGCTACATCGTGCGCGACCTCGCGGAGAGCGAGGCCGAGTTCAGCGTGGTGGTCGATTCGTCGCTCACCGAGACCAACCAGAGCGTGCGCGACTTCGCCCTCTGCTCGGCGGCCGACGATCGCGGCCTGTTCGGCCAGAAGACCTACCTGCAACGTGTGTCGAGCGACGTCGCCACGAGCACGCCGCACGGCCGCTGGATCGGCCTGCTGAACGTGCGCGGCGCGGGCGTCGATCGCCTGAAGGCGATGCTCGCGACGCTGCAGGCGCGCCCTGATTTCGACACGCTCGACATTCCGTCGCTGCTGAACGAACTGATCGCCGCCGGCGAGAAGATCGAGGTGCAGTACGTGCACGGCCACTGGCGCGGCGTCAACGACCTGGAAGACTTCCGCCGCGCGGGCGACTTCGCGCACGGCCAGACGCCGCTGTCCGAACCGGGCACCGGCAACGGGGGCGCGCAATGATCGAAGCGGCCCAGTTCGTCGAGGCCGCGCGCGAACGCGGCTTCGACTGGTACGCGGGCGTGCCCTGCTCGTACCTGACGCCGTTCATCAATTACGTGTTGCAGGACCCGACGCTGCACTACGTGTCGGCCGCGAACGAAGGCGACGCGGTCGCGCTGATCGCAGGCGCGACGCTCGGCGGCAAGCGCGGGATCGCGATGATGCAGAACTCGGGGCTCGGCAACGCGGTGAGCCCGCTCACGTCGCTCACCTGGACGTTCCGCCTGCCGCAATTGCTGATCGTCACGTGGCGCGGCCAGCCGGGCGTGGCCGACGAGCCGCAGCACGCGCTGATGGGCCCGATCACGCCCGCGATGCTCGATACGATGGAGATTCCGTGGGAGACGTTCCCGACCGACCCCGAACAGGTCGGCCCGGCGCTCGACCGCGCGATCGCGCACATGGACGAAACGGGCCGCCCGTACGCGCTCGTGATGCAGAAAGGCAGCGTCGCGCCGTATGAGCTGAAGGCGAACCCGGCCGCGAAGCCGCGTGCGCACGTCGCCGCGCAATCGGCGTCGGGCGCGGCGTCGGCCGATGCGTGGCCGACCCGTCACGACGCGCTGCAGCGCGTGATCGCGCATACGCCGGTCGATTCGACCGTCGTGCTCGCGTCGACCGGTTTCTGCGGTCGCGAACTCTACGCGCTCGACGATCGCCCGAACCAGCTGTACATGGTCGGCTCGATGGGCTGCGTGACGCCGCTCGCGCTCGGCCTCGCGCTCGCGCGCCCCGACCTGCACGTGGTGGCCGTCGACGGCGACGGCGCCGCGCTGATGCGCATGGGCGTGTTCGCGACGCTCGGCACCTACGGCCCGGCCAACCTCACGCACGTGCTGCTCGACAACGGCGCGCACGAATCGACGGGCGGCCAGGCGACGGTGTCGCAGCATGTGTCGTTCGCGGGTGTCGCGGCCGCGTGCGGCTACGCGTCGGCGGTCGAAGGCGATACGCTCGACGTGCTCGATGCGACGCTTTCCACTCAAGCCGACGGGGTCCGGCCATCCGGTGTGCAGTTCGTTCGCGTGGGGATCCGCACGGGCGTACCCGACGGCCTGCCCCGCCCGACCGTCACGCCGGTCGAGGTCAAGACCCGTCTGATGCGGCACATCGGCGCCGCGCAGACCGAAGCCCACGTTGAAGGAGCCCATTGATGCTGCTGCTGAACCCCGGCCCGGTCACGCTCTCCGAACGCGTGCGCCGCAGCCTGCCGCAACCCGATCTGTGTCATCGCGAAAGCGAATTCTTCGACCTGCAGGATGAAGCGCGCGCGCGCCTCGTCGCCGCGTACGAACTCGATCCGGCCGAATGGGCCGCCGTGCTGATGACGGGCTCGGGCACGGCCGCCGTCGAAAGCATGATCGCGGCGCTCGTGCCGCAGGACGGCAAGCTGCTCGTGATCGAGAACGGCGTGTACGGCGAGCGGATCACGCAGATCGCCACGCAGTACGGCATCGCGCATGCGGTGTTGAAGCATGAGTGGATGCAGGCGCCCGATCTCGCGCAGATCGCTGCGAAGCTCGATGCGGGTGGGTATTCGCATGTCGCCGTGATTCATCACGAAACGACGACGGGCCGACTGAACGACCTCGGCGCGATTGCAGAAGTGTGCCGTGCGCGCGGCGTGAAGATGCTCGTGGACGGTGTCAGCAGCTTCGGCGCGGAAGCGATCGACTTCGCCGGCGGCGACATCGACGCGGTTGCCGCGACCGCGAACAAATGCCTGCACGGCGTGCCGGGCGCGGCGTTCGTGATCGTGCGCCGCAGCGCGCTCGCGAAAGCGGCGAGCCGTACCTATTACCTCGATCTCGGCCGTCTCGCGAAGCTGCAGGATCAGCGAAATACGCCGTTTACGCCGTCCGTGCATGCGTATTACGCGCTCGTCGAGGCGCTGCGCGAGTTCGATGAGGCCGGCGGTTGGCGTGCGCGGCATGCGCATTACAAGGCGCTTGCCGACCAGGCTCAAGCCGGGCTTGCTGCGCGCGGCATGCCGCTGGTGCTGCCGGAAGGCGCGTCGTCGGTCGTCCTGCGTGCGTATCGGTTGCC
Source organism: Burkholderia sp. E168m23 (assembly GCF_016586125.1). NCBI lineage: Bacteria > Pseudomonadati > Pseudomonadota > Betaproteobacteria > Burkholderiales > Burkholderiaceae > Burkholderia > Burkholderia sp. E168m23. The sequence continues at coordinate 1,919 of NZ_BCPP01000506.1, read as the reverse complement.
GCAGGGTATGACGTATGAAGCGCTGCACGACGGACTGAAGGCGCGTGGCTTCGTGATTTACGCGGGGCAAGGCGGGCTGTCAAAGGAACTGTTCCGGATCTCGACGATGGGCGCGATTCAGGCAGCTGATGTCGATCGATTGCTGGACGGGTTTACGGCGCTGACTCGGTAAGCGTTGTCCGAACCTCGTCTACGAAAGGCCCGCAAGGGCCTTTTTTGTTGTTCTTTGCAAATTTTGGGGAACATGGGACAGGTTGTCGGCATTCGGCCACGAATAATCGGCCGCATGCACCGCCTGCCGGCCACTTGTATCTCGCTATCGAATTAGAAAACTGTCGTTCGGAGCGCAACACTCTTCGGACACCGGCCACGCCAAAGTCGTGTGCGTGCATAGATAGCGCAAACAATGGTCACCGAGCATCACAATAAGGGACAGGCCTAATAATTTTCGTATTTAACATGCAAAACCGAGTCGCTTTGATCTCCTCGCTTCTAATCGCTGCAATATTGGCCGTTGGATGCGCACCAAATATCGCCGGATCACCCGAAGCATCACTCTCGGTCGGAAACCGCTCCGAACCAATTCTCCAGAAACAGGTGTGTTCTGCAAACGGTAGCGGCCAAAATACCGCATTCTTCTTGACCATTTCAGGGGGAGGGTCTCGAGCTGCCTATTTAGGCGCGCGCGTAATATCAGAGTTAAAGGACGTCGACGGAACTGATCTAACGAACTACATCAACGTTGTTTCGTCCGTGTCAGGAGGATCGCTAGCCGCCGCGCTGTACGGCATTTCAACCGACCGGACTACAGGGGACAGTTGGCGGCCTGTATGGAATGATTCACTGATTCGCACACGGCTCGCTGAAAATTTGAAATTCGACATGGCCGAACAACTAGCAAATCCTGAGTTCCTTGGCGGCTACATTTTCGGTCACACGAATCGTACAGACGCGTTTTTTGCGGCTTTGAACTCAAGCGTTTTGTTTGGACTGTCGCCAGCTAAACGGCAACTGACACTTGGCGACTTTAATCCAAATCGTCCCCAGATTATTATCAATTCTACCGTTGCCACAGCCGAAGGCACCACGGCATTTCAGCCTCGACCGTTCGGGAGTCTGTTCACGTTTTCACCGTCGGACCTAGACTCCATCGGTGTCAATTACTCGACGTTGCCTCTCTCCCGTGCTGTCGCAGCATCTGCAGCGTTTCCCGGGTTGCTTTCTCCCGTCGTTCTAAACCGATTTCGGTTAGGCTCGACCGAGCGGGAGTTGGGAAAGCCGAGGTTCATCCATCTCATCGACGGCGGAAACGTTGACAACCTTGGTCTACTGGCGGTGAAAAGAGCATTGATTGAAGACTCGCATCGCCTCTTAACGAACTGCGACCAGATCGTGGTCCTGACGGTTGATGCATTTGGAGCGCAAGGGTTTCACCAAGATGACACGCCAAGCATGCGATCGGCTTCGGGATGGGTACTAGATACTCATACGCTTCTCGCTGCTTTTGACGCATTGTTGGCCGCAAATCGTACTCGCCTACTTGCGGAGTTCAAGTCACGCATGTTCACACCTCCCGCCGACAGCGAGCAGTGTCGCAAAGATGACTTGCCTTCGGACATCTGTGGTGGCGGCGTACGCGTGAATTGGGACGAAGTTAATGCCCTCCTGAAGCGTAAACTGTATTTTGTTCACCTATCGTTCGATAGCAGCGAGCTTGCAGAACCGCCAAACGTCGTTTACTGCGACGGTAAATACGGCGATCCAGACTCAAAGTGCCATGAACCGCCAATAAATTTGTGGGTATACAACAACGAGGAGAGAGCCCTCAGACTCCGCTTGAAACAAATTCCGACGACGTTCGGTTTGTCGCTTGAGCAGCAAAGCGACATATCGATGTACGTGAAGCTACTGTTTAACCC
>NZ_BCPP01000505.1:0-5152 GCF_016586125.1 Burkholderia sp. E168m23 | reverse complement strand
AGCGCCTGGTGCAGATGCGGATCGCCGATCAGCGGCGCGTCGATCGCGATGTCGACCGAGCCGTCGTATAACTTCGTATAATGTATGCTATACGAAGTTATTACGCGCGAATTGTTCGGCCGCTGCGTGCATCCGCTGATTCCGTTCTTCGGCTTCGCGCTCGGCAACGGCATCGATCTGAACGTGATCGCGAAGAGCGGGCTACCGGGCATCGCGCTCGGGCTCGCGGTGATCGTCGTGACGGGCGTGCCGCTGATTCTCGCGGACAAGTTGCTGGGCGGCGGCAACGGGACGGCGGGGCTGGCCGCGTCGTCGACGGCCGGCGCCGCGGTCGCGAACCCGGCGATCATCGGCGAGATGATTCCGAAGTTCAAACCGATGGTGCCGGCGGCGACGGCGATCGTCGCGACCGCGTGCCTCGTGACGGCGATTCTCGTGCCGATTCTGACGGCGATGTGGGCGAAGCGGGCGGCCAGGGCGTCAGGGGTGCCGGTGCGGGTCGTGACGCGGGCGGCGCATGGTGGGGCGATCGAGCACGAGGGGCATGTTTGAGGGGATGCCGGTTCGGGTCCGGCCTCAGGCACCGACCATCCTGGCGGCCGCTCGCCATGCCCCCGCGAACGCTCACCTTCAGGTAGGCTCCGGAATCCGGCTCACACGTTGCCCAAGCCGGCGTTTTCCGGAGCGCCTTCCATGCCCACCGCCGTCCTGCTGCGTACCCGCCATTCGCACCTCTATCCGGGCAGCATCGTGACGCTCGACCACGATGCGCCGCGCACCGCCAAACCACACCCCGCCGTCATCGAATTCGCGGACGGCTCCGGCGCCACCGCGACACTATCCCGCGTCGGTGACGATACCCTCGAACTTGCCGTAGACGAATACGTCACGCAGAAGCGCCACGCGATCGTCGCGCGTCGCTGGTCGCTGCGGCCGATCGATGCGGCCCGCACGGGATGGCGCATCACGCACCGGCTTCCTGCCACCTGATGCCATGGCGCCGCTATCGGCGCGAACCGCTTCCAGGCGCTAAAATCCGCCGCCTGGGCATCCACGACGAGCAAGCGTTTTGACGGCGTTCGAGCAGGGCTTCATCCTTACCCGCCACTGGCGGGACACCGCATCCGGCATCGAGATCGAGTTCTGGCTGGCAACCGAACACGGTCCGCGCCGCGTGCGGTTGCGCCCGCAGGAAGCCGTCGCGTTCATCCCGGCCGAACAGCAGGCACTCGCCGAACGCGCACTGGCCGGCGAGCGCGAAGCCGAATTGCGGCCGCTCGCGCTGCGCGACTTCCGGCAACGCCCGGTCGTCGGCCTCTATTGCAAGCGCTACCGGCATCTGTCCGGGCTCCAGAAGCGGCTCGCCGCCGCCGGCGTCGACGTCTACGAAGCCGACGTGCAGCCGCCCGACCGCTACGCAATGGAGCGCTTCATCACCGCATGCGTGGCGTTTCGCGGCCAGCCCGGCCGCGACGGCACGCTCACCGGCGGCGAGCTGAAGCCCGCAACCGGTTACCGCCCTGCGCTACGCTGCGTGTCGCTCGACATCGAAACCAGCGTCCACGGCGAGTTGTACTCGATCGCGCTCGAAGGCTGCGGACAGCGCCAGGTCTACATGCTCGGGCCACCGAACGGCGGCGCGAGCGGCAGCGCAGGCACCCTCGACTTCGACCTCGACTACTGCGACAGCCGCCCCGCGATGCTCGCGCGGCTCAACGACTGGTTCGACCGGCACGATCCCGATGCGGTGATCGGCTGGAATCTCGTGCAGTTCGACCTGCGCATCCTGCATGCGCACGCGGAGCAATACGGCATCCCGCTGAAGCTCGGGCGCGGCGGCAGCGCGCTCGACTGGCGCGCGCACGGCCAGCAGCCCGACCACTTCTTCGCGGGCGCGGCCGGCCGGCTGATCCTCGACGGCATCGACATGCTGAAATCCGCGACGTGGACCTTCCCGTCGTTCAGCCTCGAATACGTGTCGCAGTCGCTGCTCGGCGAAGGCAAGTCGATCGACAACCCGTACCAGCGGATGGACGAGATCCAGCGCCGCTTCGAGCACGACAAGCCCGCGCTCGCGCGCTACAACCTGAAGGACTGCGAACTCGTCACGCGCATCTTCGACAAGGCCGACCTGCTGTCCTTCGCGCTGGAACGCGCGAGCGTCACGGGCCTCGCGGCCGATCGCACCGGCGGCTCGGTCGCGGCGTTCACGCACCTGTACCTGCCGCGCATGCACCGGCTCGGCTATGTCGCCCCGAACCTCGGCGACGTGACGGGTCAGAACAGCCCCGGCGGCTTCGTGATGGATTCGCGGCCCGGGCTGTACGACTCGGTGCTCGTGTTCGACTACAAGAGCCTCTATCCGTCAATCATCCGCACGTTCCTGATCGACCCGGTCGGCCTGATCGAGGGGCTCGCGAATCCTGGCGACGATGCTTCGGTGCCCGGTTTTCTCGGTGCGCGCTTCTCGCGCACCGCGCACTGCCTGCCCGACATCGTGCGCCGCGTATGGGAGGGCCGCGACGACGCGAAGCGGCAGCACAACGCGCCGCTGTCGCAGGCGCTGAAGATCATCATGAATTCGTTTTACGGCGTGCTCGGCTCGACGGGCTGCCGCTTCTTCGACCCGCGCCTCGCGTCGTCGATCACGATGCGCGGCCACGAGATCATGCACCGCACGCGCACACTGATCGAAGCTCAGGGTTACGAAGTGATTTACGGCGATACCGATTCGACGTTCGTATGGCTCGGCCGCGCACATGACGACGACGAAGCCGGCGCCAAGGGCCGCGCGCTCGTCGAGCACGTGAATCGCTGGTGGCACGTCCACCTACGCGAACAGTTCGGGCTCGACAGCGCGCTGGAGCTGCAATACGAGCGGCATTACCGCCGCTTCCTGATGCCGACCGTGCGCGGCGCGGAAGAAGGCAGCAAGAAGCGCTATGCGGGGCTCGCGGCAACGGCCGACGGCGGCGAGGATCTCGTGTTCAAGGGGCTCGAAACGGTGCGCACCGACTGGACGCCGCTCGCGCAGCAATTCCAGCGCGAGTTGTACCGGCGCGTGTTCAGGCGCGAACCGTACCAGGATTTCGTTCGCGACTATGTGCGGCGCACGCTGGCCGGCGAATTCGACGACCAGCTCGTCTACCGCAAGCGCGTGCGCCGGCCGCTGCGCGAATACGAGCGCAACGTGCCGCCGCACGTGCGCGCGGCACGCATCGCCGACGAGTTCAATCACGCGCAGGGCCGGCCGCTGCAGTATCAGCGCGGCGGCTGGATCAGCTACGTGATGACGACGGCCGGCCCCGAGCCGCTCGAAACGATGCGTTCGCCGATCGACTATGCGTTCTATCTGAGCCGCCAGCTTCAGCCCGTCGCCGATGCGATCCTGCCGTTCCTGCGCGACGATTTCGAACGCGTGATCTCCGGGCAGGGGCAGTTGTTCGGCGATTGAAGGGTCACCCTCCAGCCCGCGCCGACTGCGCACGCAACCCATTCTTTCGGGCAGTTCGTCGTGCGTCGACCATGGGTCTACCAATCGATCCGCAGCCGCATCGACCGGCATTCGCGCGCACCCACCTGCCGCACGACAAGTAAAACCGATTGCCTCGATCAGGAGTCCAGCCTGGACGCTGGGCCGGCCGGTCGCACTGGCCACGTACCGGATCATTGGCCGCACGACCGATGCACGCACCTACCGCTGAGCTACGCAGGCCCAAGCGGCACCATCGATGCGATCGCGGCCGCCACGCCGCGCGCGTCGGGAACGGTCAATGCGGCAAGCACCGCCGCAGCAATCACCGATGCGTGATCGCCACGGCATGCGCGTTGCGCACTCCCACGCATTCTGGAACACAGCTCGCCAGGAATCGCCGTTTATCCGGCCGTTCCGGGTTCCTAAACTTGCTCCGTCGGTTCGACCTGCCCCAATGCGCCGAACCGCAAACGAAACTGTCTGAGGAAATCGTGAAATCGCTCATCGTTACCATCGCCGCCGTCGCCACTACAGCCATCGCGCTGCTCGCCGCACCGACCATGTCGTACGCACAATCGCCGTCGCACTCGACGCTCACCCGCGCGCAAGTGCGCCAGGAGTTGCTCGACCTCGAATCGGTCGGCTACAACCCGACGATCGGCGACGGCGACAGCTATCCGGACGACATCGTCGCCGCGCAGGAACGCCTGGCCGCGAAGCGCCTTGCCGAACACAAGCGCGCCGAAGCGGCCTACGGCCCGAACGGCGCACCGGGTTCGGATGCCGGCGCGCCGGCAGCGGCGGCCGTGACGCACTGACGCGCCGCCGGTCGCCGAGAGGACGCCCCCAACTCCGCGCCGTCCCGTGGGGCATGCGGCTAAAATACCGGCCTGCCGCGCGTCCCGCCGCGGCCGGAGGACACTCATCATGACCGCACGTCGCGGTGCCGCGGTCGCCATCGCACCCGGCCACGAGACAGCCAGCCTGTCGAAAGCCCAGCAAACGTTCAATACGCTCGTCAAGCAGATCGAAAAGCGGCGCGAGCGGCTCGGCGCGTGGGAAGCCGTGATGCCGGCGTTCCAGAAGAAGTTCGTCGATGGGTTGTTGCCGCTCGAACAGGAAGCGACGGCGCTGCGCATCCGGCTGATCCATCTGCTCGACGACGCGTTCCTGCAGAAGGGTCTGAGCAAGGCCGAGCAGCGCACGCTGTCCGACCTGATCGTGGATATGGCGGGTGATTTGCTCGACGTCAGCGACGACGCGACGTTGAAGATCATCTACAACCGGCATGCCGGCCCCGCGCACACCGGCCACGAAGCGGCCGCTCCCGAGCCCGCCAAACCGGGACGGGAACAGGAGCCCGAACCGCAACCGCCAGAAGGTCTCGACACGCTGTCGCCCGAGGAACTCGCCGAACGCCTGCAGGCCGAACTCGACGCCCAGTTCGAGCGCGACATGGCCGCCCACGCGGCCCGCGAGGCGCAGCGCGCGAAGCGCAAGAAGGCACCGAAGCAATCGGCGGCACAGGCGCGCATCGAAGCCGAGCAGGCCGAATCGAACAAGTCGATCCGCGAGATCTATCGCAAGCTGGCCAGCGCGCTGCATCCCGATCGCGAACCCGATCCGCAGGAGCAGCAACGCAAGACCGTGCTGATGCAGCGGGTCAACCGCGCCTAC
>NZ_BCPP01000504.1:0-5158 GCF_016586125.1 Burkholderia sp. E168m23 | reverse complement strand
ATCGCGCAGGTACTCGGGCGCGCCCGGGTACGTCTTCACGTCGATGCCCGGCACCGATTTCGCCATGTCCATGTAGTTCGTGCCGAGCGCGACGCCGAGCTTCTTGCCCTTCAGGTCTTCCAGCGACTTGAACTGGCGCGTGTCGTCCTTGCGCTGGATCAGCTGCGCGGACGAGTACGTGTACGCCGGCGAGAAGTCGAGCGTTTCCTTGCGCTTGTCGGTGATGCCGACCTGGTTGGCGATCACGTCGAACTTGCCGGCCTGCAGGCCCGCGATGATGCCGCTCCATTCGGTCGTCACGAATTCGGCCTTCACGCCGAGCTTCGCGGCGACGGCCTTCGCGATGTCGACGTCGAAGCCGACGAGCTCGCCTTGCGGGCTCTTCGAGTTGAACGGCGGGAACGTGCCCTCGAGGCCGACGCGCAGCGTGCCACGTTGTTTGACCTGGTCGAGGAGGTCGGCCGCGTGGGCGGTCGCCGCGGCGAACGACGTGCCGATCACGCCGGCAACCAGCAACTTCTTCAGCAGCGAAAATTTCATCGTGTGTGTCCTTGCCCTGTCCGGGTCAATGATTCTGATCGTGAAGCCGATGATAGCAAAAACGCTATCGATCATTAAATACAGTTTGTTTATGCCTATATTACGCGCTGCGTTCGCGGGCGATCGCCTTCACGCATTCGGATACGAGTGCCGGGCCGCGATAGATGAAGCCGGTATAGAGCTGGACGAGCGCCGCGCCGGCCGCCAGCTTCGCACGGGCGTCCTCGCCCGAGAAAATGCCGCCGACGCCGATGATCGGCACGTCGTTGCCGACTTCCGCATGCAGCTTGCGGATCACTTCGTTCGACGCGTCGAACACCGGGCGGCCCGACAGGCCGCCGGCTTCGTCCGCGTGCGGCAGGCCCTGGACGGCCGCGCGCGACAGCGTCGTATTGGTGGCGATCACCGCTTCGATCTTGTGACGCAGCAGCGTATCGCCGATTTCCTTGACCTGTTCGTCGTCGAGATCGGGCGCGATCTTCAGCGCGAGCGGCACGAGCTTGCCGTGCAGATCGGCCAGGCGCTGCTGCTTGTCTTTCAGCGCGGCGAGCAGTGCGTCGAGCTCGCCCGCGCCCTGCAACTGGCGCAGGTTCTTCGTGTTCGGCGACGAGATGTTGATCGTCACGTAGCTCGCGAACGGGTACACGCGCTCGAGGCAGTACAGGTAATCCTCGGCGGCGCGTTCGATCGGCGTGTCGGCGTTCTTGCCGATGTTCAGGCCGAGGATGCCGCGATAGCGGGCGGCCTGGACGTTCTTCACGAACTGGTCGACGCCGTGGTTGTTGAAGCCCATCCGGTTGATCAGCGCCTCGGCCTGCGGCAGCCGGAACATCCGCGGGCGCGGGTTGCCGGGTTGCGGGCGCGGCGTGACCGTGCCGACCTCGATGAAGCCGAAGCCGAGCGCCGCGAGGCCGTCGATGGCCGCGCCGTCCTTGTCGAGGCCGGCCGCGAGGCCGACCGGGTTGCGGAACGTGAGCCCCATCACGGTGCGCGGCGCGTCGGGCACGCGGGCCGACAGCGCACAGGCGAGGCCCGTGCGACCGGCCGCGCCGAGCGCGCGCAACGTAAGGTGGTGAGCGTCTTCCGCATCCATTTTGAACAGGGATGCGCGGGCCAGCGGGTAGAGGGAACTGAACACGGGAGTTGGGCGGACAGCCGGAATGAATGACAACCGGCTATTTTACCGGGAGTTGCGCGGCACGGGCGTGCTTTGCTTCGTAGCCGCCGCGGCGCGCGTCAGCCCGAGCCGGAATGCCCGCCCGGCAAGGGCGCGCGCGCCAGCGCCGCGTCGACGGGCGGCAGGTCGATCCGTTCCGGATCGAGCGTCTTCCAGCGGCCGTCGATCAGCCCTTCGAGCGGGTGGAAGTTCGCCTTGTAGGCCATCTTCGGGCTCTCGCGGATCCAGTAGCCGAGGTACACGTAGGGCAGCCCGAGGCTCTTCGCCTGCTCGATCTGCCACAGGATGTTGTAGGTGCCGTAGCTCGTGTGCCGGTCATCCGGCTCGAAGAACGTATAGACCGACGACAGCCCGTCGCCGAGGATGTCGATCATGCTGACCATCCGCAGCTTGCCGGGTTCGCCGCCCGGTGCGTCGAGGTCGCGGAATTCGACGAGACGCGAGTTGATCCGGCTTTGCAGCAGGAATTGTTCGTACTGGTCGCGGCTGTCGCGATCCATGCCGCCGCCTGCGTGGCGCGCGGACTGGTAGCGCATGTAGAGCGCGTAGTGCTCTTCGTCGTAGTGCAGCGGCGAGACTGTCGCGACCAGCGCGCGGTGCCGCTTCCACATCCTGCGCTGCGTGCGCGTCGGCGCGAACTCGCCGACCGGCACGCGCACCGGCACGCAGGCGCGGCAGCCGTCGCAGTACGGGCGGTACGTGAAGACGCCCGAGCGGCGGAAGCCGGCCTTCACGAGCTCGGTGTAGATGTCGGAATTGATCAGGTGGCTCGGCGTCGCGACTTGCGAGCGCGCGATGCGGCCGTCCAGATAGCTGCACGGATAGGGCGCCGTTGCATAGAATTGCAGCGCCGAAAGCGGTGAAAGCGGCAGCTCAGTCGGGTGAGTCATGGGCAGCTCTCGATGCAGGGAAGGAGTGCCGCGCTAGCGCTCGGTCCCGGTGGGCGCCGCCGTTTCAGCGGGGCTCGTCAGCGCGGCGAGCACGCGCTTGTCGAACTGCCACGGAATCGGCGGTTCGGCTACCGCGCTGCGCACGTGAGCGACAAAGGCCTTGCGTGCGATCTCGCGGCCGCCGAGCGACGCTAGATGCGACGTATTCTGCTGGCAGTCTATCATCTCCAGCCCCTGCTCGCGAAGGTGCGCGATGAGCGCGGCCAGCGCGATTTTCGACGCATCGGTCACGTCAGCATACATCGACTCGCCGAAAAACATCCGGCCGAACGACACGCCGTATAGGCCGCCGACGCGGCGCCCGTCGTGCCACGTCTCGATGCTGTGCGCGTTGCCGGAGCGGTAGAGCGACGTATAGGCGTCGATGATCTCGGCGGTGATCCACGTGCCGCGCTGCCCGCGGCGCGGCGCCTGGGCGCATGCCCGCATCACGCCGGCAAAATCGTGATCGACGCGCACTTCCCATTCCGGCGCGCGCAGCACGCGCTTCAGCGTCTTGCGCAGCGACGGCGATACCTTGAATTCGGCCGGCACGAGGATCATGCGCGGGTCGGGGCTCCACCACAGCACCGGCTGGCCGTCCGAGTACCACGGGAAGATGCCGCGCAGGTACGCGTCGATGAGCCGCGACGGCAGCAGGTCGGCGCTCGCGGCGAGCAGCCCGGGCGCCCCGGTCGCGGGACCGAGCGCGCGTTCGATGGACGGAAACGGATCGTCCGGGCCGAGCCAGGGAACCATGGGTCGAGGCTCAGCCGTTACGCAGCGAGCGGAAGATATCGCCGGTGTGCACGCCGTAGTCGCCGGCGGCGCGATCCGCGAAGAAGAAGCGCAGGGTCTGGCTGACGGTCGGGAACGCGATCTCGTCCCACGGGATGTCGGCTTCGTCGAACAGTTTCACTTCGAGGCTTTCCTCGCCGGCTTCGAAACCCGGATCGGTGAGCCGCGCAAGATAGAACAGGTGGACCTGGTGCACGTGCGGCACGTTGAGCAGCGTGAACAGGTTCTGCACCTCGACGCGCGCGCCGGCTTCCTCGAGCGTCTCGCGCGCGGCGGCTTCCGCGGTCGTCTCGCCCATTTCCATGAAGCCCGCCGGCAGCGTCCAGAATCCGTAGCGCGGTTCGATCGCGCGGCGGCACAGCAGGATCTGGTCGCCCCAGACCGGCACCGTGCCGACGACGTTGCGCGGATTCTGATAGTGGATCGTGCCGCAGTGATCGCAGACGAAGCGCTCACGGTTGTCGCCCGGAGGAATGCGCGCGAGGACTTCGTGACCGCAGACGGAGCAGAATTTCATGTCGAATGGAAGGGACGAGGTGATGCGAGTGTATCACCGGGCCGCGGCATTCTCGAACGCCTGCGCATGGGGCGGCGTGTCGTGCGAAACGGTGGGTGCGCGGGTGAAGAGGGCGCGGCGCCCGGACGCGTAAAAAACAAAAAGCCCGGCACGAAGCCGGGCTTTTTGCGAAATTCTGGACGGTTGGTTGCGGGGGTAGGATTTGAACCTACGACCTTCGGGTTATGAGCCCGACGAGCTGCCAGACTGCTCCACCCCGCGTCCGTCGAAGAAATGAATTATATGGGCTAACCCGAATGCGTGCAAGTGTTTTCTGACAATCGCATGACGAGCGCGGGTGGGGCCGGTACGGGAAGGCACGTGCGCTAGAATCGAGCGGTTTGTGTCGTCATCCCGGCAGCGGCCCTGCGCGATCGCATCGGCGCCGTTGCGACTCTCATTACTGCATCGACGGATTCATGGACATCGCTCACGATCTGCAATCGATCGGCGCGCAGGAACAGGCGCTCGTGTTTCCCCATTTCGACCCGGCCCGCGCGTGGGCGCTCGGCAACCGGATGCATGCGCTCGCGACGTCGCGCGGTCATGCGATCGCGATCGACATCGTCACGTTCGGCCAGCCGCTGTTCTATGCGGCGCTCGCGGGAGCCACGCCCGACAATGCCGACTGGGTGCGCCGCAAGCGCAACGTCGTCGCGCATTTTCGCCGTAGTTCGTACGCGATCGGCCTGCGCATGCAGCAGGCCGGCGCGACGCTCGCGGACAAGCACGGGCTGCCGGTCGCCGAGTATGCGTCGCATGGCGGCTCGTTTCCGCTGATCGTGGCCGGCGCCGGCGTGATCGGCTCGATCACCGCGTCTGGGTTGCCGCAGCGTGCGGACCACGAGTTCGTCGTCGAGGCGCTGTGTGCGGAGCTCGGTCACGACTACGCGGTACTGGCCCTCGCAAGGAGCTGAGCGATGCAACTGCCTGGTTACGCATGGCTCGCGATCGCGATCGTCGCGGAAGTGATCGGCACGTCCGCGCTGCGCGCGGCGGACGGCTTCACGCGCTTGGGGCCGTCGGTGCTCGTCGTCGCCGGTTACGGCGTCGCGTTCTACTGCCTGTCGCTCACGTTGCGCACGATGCCCGTCGGCATCATCTATGCAGTCTGGTCGGGTGCCGGCATCGTGCTGATCACGCTCGTCGCGATGCTGC